>CAZKXK010000012.1:0-20503 GCA_964556585.1 uncultured Anaerolineaceae bacterium | reverse complement strand
GCGACAATCACCGCATCCGTCGGAAGGCTGGGAAGCTCGGCGCCGATCACGAGCTGCGTCCCGGCCCGCGTCACGAGGTAGCGGCCGGACGGACCTGCGGGCAGCAGCAGCACGAGGCGCCGGCCGTCGGTCGCCGGGTCCGCCGCCTCCGCCGCGGCGAGCAGCGCGACCCCGCTTCCGATGGCGACCAGCGGGAGGCGGAAGGCCACCGCCAGCGCTTTGGCGGTCGCCAGCCCGACCCGGAGCCCGGTGAAGCCTCCCGGGCCCGTCCCGACGACGATCCCCGCCAGGCCGGAGAGCGCGCCCCGATCCCATCCATGGCCGGCGAGCAGCGCCTCGAGGCGCGGCAAAAGCTCTTCCACGTGGCGATGCCCGGCCGGCCAGGTGTCGGCGGCGAGCAACGTCCCGTCGGCCGCCCCGAGGGCAAGGACGGCCCGCGAGGTCGCGGTGTCGATGGCCAGCAGCGTCCCGGTCGCGCCGCGGGCCGACGCGTGAGCGCCTCCGGTTGCGTCACGCGCCGTCACGGCAGCGCCTCCAGCAGGCGGTGGTGGCGGCGGTCGGTGGCCCGGCAGGCGAGCGTCCGTGGATCATCGCCCGACCCGGCGAGCCGGATCTCCAGCCGCCCGGTCGGCAGCGCCGGCCCCAGGCGCTCGGCCCATTCGATCACCGTGACGCCAGCGGCACCCCGCTCGTCGAGGAGCCCCGCGGCGAGCGCTTCCTCCGGGCCGGCCAAGCGGTAGCAGTCGAGGTGGAACAGGGGCAAGCGCCCTTCGTGCTCGGCGGCCAGGACGAACGTCGGCGACGCGACCGGGCCCACGACGCCGAGGCCGCGGGCGATGCCGCGGGCGAGCTCGGTCTTGCCGGCCCCCAGCGGGCCGGTCAGCGCGATGACGTCCCCGGCGGCGGCCGCGCGCCCGAGGCGCTCGCCAAAGGCACGCGTGGCGGCTGGGTCGGGCGCGAGAAGCCGAAGCTCGGGTGGGGCGGCGGTCATGCCCAGAGCCTACTGGTTGGCGGCGCCGACGGAGAACCGCTCCAGGTCCCCGATCGCGATCGGCACCGTGCGGCCGTCGTCAAGGATCACCAGCCCCGTCTCGACCACGACACCTCCGCGCATCCGGCGAGGGCCGCCGGGTCCCAGCCAGCGACCTTCGCTGCCCGCCGCCTGGCCACCCCGGACGACGACGCGGTCAGGCTCCGGGAACGGCAGCAGCCGGTCCGCCGGCAGGAGCAGCAGCGGAGGATCGCCGACGGTCCCGACCAGCGCCCCGGAGACCGCCTCCAGGATGGCCTGGATCGCCGAAGGGAAGGCCCGTCGGAGATAGCCACCGAGCACGAGCACGCCGAAGGACGCCAGGTGGTGCGGGCCGGCCTGCTGGCGGGCCGCCGAGGCCGCCAGGTCCCGACGATCGCGCTCAGCCAGCGATCCGACGACTGCGCCGCGGACCCCCATCGCCCGTGCCCGGGTGAGCGCCTCCGCATCCACCCGGCCCGGCATGACCACCACCGCCCCGGCAAGCGCGACGTCGAGCGCCAGGTGCGGGTCGGATCCCTCCGGCAGCAGGACCAGGCGGCCCGCATGCGGCTCCCCGAGCAGCTCGGTCGCGACCAGGCCCGGCCCGCCGATCTCGAGCACGAGCGCAACGCCCGCGTGGACCTCGACGAGGCGGCCGTCCGCGGGGGCGCTGAGGTGGTCCGGGTGGGGACCGGTCGCCAGCCGCCGCCGCCCGCCGTGCTGGAAAAGCAGCTCGCCGGCCGGCGTGCCGGCGCGACGGCCGGGTTGCGCGTGCTCGCCGGGCAGCCAGGTGCCGGGGAGCGGGACCCCCTGGTCGGCGGCGTGCCGGGGCAGCACCACCTCGACCAGCCGGGCGTCGCGGATTCGTTCCGCCAGCACGTCGCCGGCGCGGACGACATCGCCGATCTCGGCGATCACGCGATCACCCGGCTGGAGCTCCAGGCGGACGCGCGGTCGCGGAACGAGGAGCGCCCGCGGCGCGACCAGCTCCAGCGTGCCCGTCACGCGTCGCGCTCCGGCCACAGGGCAGCCTCCCAGGTCCCGAGCAGCTCGCGCCGGCGGTCGGGCCGCTCCGGAAGCCGGAGCGGGATGTCTCGCAGGTCGAGCAGCAGGCCGGCGAGACCGCCGGTGACCGGAACCTGGAAGCGGCGACCGCGCGGCCCAAGATCGGGGGTTCCGCGGAAGGAGAGCTCGGCCGTGCCGCTCGCCCCGGGCGGAAGATCGACGAGGGTCAGGCCGCCCGCCACCAGGTCGACCTCGGAGCGCCCGCCGCCCGTCGTGAGCGCGAGCTGGCCGGCCAGCCGGTTCGGTCGCAGGCCGCGCGGCGTGATCACCGTCCCGAGCCGCAGGAGCAGGTCCGCGGCCAGGTCCGCGACGAGCGCGTCCCGTTCCGCGTCGTCCTCTATGGTCCCGATCGGACCGAGGAGCCGAGCGTGGTCGATCGCGACCTGCATCGCCCCCGGCCGGCGGATGACGTCGGCGATGATGTGGGCGGCCGCGGGCCCGGGCACCGCGGACCACGCCCCGCCGGCGCCGATCACGAGATCCACGCTGCCGTCCCCGAGCACGGGCCCGGTCGCCTCGAGGAGGCGCTCGAGCGCCGCGCGGAGGGCGGCTCCCCGGAGCAGGGCACCGTCTCCCTCGAGATCGCCCCAGGGGGCCATCGCCAGCTCCGCCAGGCGGTCCCGCAGGCGGGCCCGGTCCAGGCCCTGGGTGAACCAATGGTCGACCCGGTCGATCGCCCCTGGGCTGCTCACCCGGAACAGGGCCGCGTCGGGCGCCTCCGCGACCTCCACGCGGACGCCGCTCCCGCCGTCGCCGTCGGGTCTGGGGGAGGCGAGGATGCGCGTCGCTCCCGCCACGCCGATCTCGAGGATCTCCACCCGCAGGGCCAGCACGCGGGCCAGCGACCCGGCGGCCGCGGCGATCGCGCGCCGACTGTCGGTCGGGCCGCGCCGAGCGTCCGCCAGCGCGATCCGCAGGTCCGAGGAGGCCGGCTCCCCCGGCGCGCGGGCCGGCGCCGCGAGCCGAACGAGGTCCGGGTCGCGCAGGATGTCGAGCAGGGGCGCCTCCGGGATGGGTCCCGCGAGGAAGATGCGCATCCCGGGGCGCCGAGCCGCGATTCCGGCCGCCGCGACGGCCAGCTCGGCGGCCAGGTCGCGCTCGTCGGAATCGGGAGGATCGGCCACGCCGACGAGGAGGGCCGCCACGCCGGGGCGCGTCGCCATCCGGGTGAGCTCGAGCGGATCCGTCCGCTCGGCGCTGCCCGCCACGACGACCCAGCCGGCCCCCGTGGCGGCCTCTTCCAGCCGGGCGCGCGTGCGCTCGGTGGCGGCGATGACGGCGAGCGTCGCGGCCGGCACGCTCCGCGCCACGAGCCGGGGCAATCCGTGACCGGGCTCGCGACCGCCCACCGGCCGGCCCATGGTCGCCTCGGCGAGATCAGGATCCGCGGCGCGAAGGCGATCCACGAGCAGGCCCACGAGGGCGTCCGGGTCGCAGCCGGCCGGGAGCGCCGTGGCGGCGAGCAGACGCCAGCGTCCGTCGACGCGGCCGATGATCGCGCCGGCGAGCGTCGCGCTTCCCAGGTCGAGGGCCACGAACGCGCCGTGCGGACCGACGGCGGCGGCCGGGCTCGCGCTCGGGGAAGGCAGGAGGGCGGCCCCGGGCGGCTCGGGCCCGCGGTCGTGGAGGGGGACGGCAGGCGCCGCCTCGGCGCGGCTCACGCGTCCCAGACCGACTCCTCGTCGAGCTCCTCGAGCCGGTCGAGCAGCTGCTCGATGCCGGCCTCGTCCGCCAGCAACGCGCTCGCGGGTGCGCTTCCACCCCCGAAGATCTGGCGCAGGACCGGGTCGAAGAACGTCATCGCGCTCCCCGCCAGCCCGCCGTCCGGCATGCTCGCATGGAGAAAGAGGACTGCCGGCCCGGTCATGCCGGACAGCTGGATCTCGCGAGCCACCGCCTCGACAAGGGCGGCCCGCTGCTCGTCACCCGGAACCACGGGGAACGTCACGCCGGCACCCCGGCCGGGGCTGCTTCCGCGGCCGCGAGCGCGAGGCGGAATGCCTCGTACGCCGCCGCGCCGCGGAGGGCGAGGGTGACGCGAACGACCCGCGGCGAGCGAGCCAGCTCGGCGCGGACCGCGGCGACCGTCACCCGGGCCGCCTCCGCCATCGGGAAGCCGCCCACGCCGGTCCCGAGGGCCGGGATCGCGAGCGTCTCGACCCCGAGATCCCGGGCACGCGCGAACACGCTCCGGACCGCGCGATCGATCGCCTGGGAGTCGGTGCGGCGCGCCTGGTCGAGCGAGACGGCGTGGATCACCCACCGAGCCGCCAGGGATCCCGCACCGGTCACGATCGCGTCGCCCACGTCGGCGGGCCCCTGTCGGACCGCGGCGAGCTCGATCGCGTCGCCCCCAAGGCGCTTGACCGCGCCCGCGACGCCCGTTGCCATCCAGAGGTTCGGGCTGGCCGGGCTCACGATCGCGTCCACCTCGAGGTCGCAGATGTCGCCGTTCCAGATCGCGATGTCCGCCATGGCCCCCGGTCCTGCGTGAGCGTGCGAATACCGACCGTGTCGGCCGGCGAAGTGTACACCCGGGGTAGGCGGGCAGCCATCGTGGCAAGCACCTCCCAGCTGATCGTGGCGCGCTCCCGCGCCAGCTCGCCGGCGGTGATCCGCTCGGCACCTTGCTCGCCGAGGAGCACGAACTCGTCATCGGGCGTGACCGGGGGCCAAGTCACGTCCGTGACGTCGGCCATCACGGCATCCATCGCGACCGTCCCGACGAGCGGCACCCGGGAGCCGCGCACGAGCGCCGTCGCGCGGTTCCCCAGCGCGCGGACCCAGCCGTCGGCGTAGCCCACCGGCAGCGTCGCGATCCGGCTGGGGCGCGCCGTCACGAAGCTGGGCCCGTACCCCACGCCCTCGCCAGCGGGCAGCTCTGCCACGCGGACCGGTCGGGCGTGCAGCGAGAGGACCGGCCGCAGCGCGGCGCTGATCGCGCTCGCCGCCCTCCCGATCCTGAGCCCTTCCGGCTCGATCCCGTACAGCGACAGGCCCACCCGAACGCCGTCGAAGACGGGCGCCGTGCCGGCGACGAACCGCTCGACCCCGAGCAAACCACCCGAGGCCAGGAGGTGGCGATGCGGCACCGGCAGCCCGGCCCCAACCAGGGCCCGCACGGCGGCCCTGAACCGATCGACCTGGCGGGCGGTCCGGGCCGTGTCCTCGGGCGCCTGGAGATGCGACCACACCCCCTCGAGACGCGCGCCTGGAACGCTGGCTAGCCCGCGCTCGGCGGCGATCGCCTGGTCCGCCCGCAGACCGTCGCGTCCCAGCCCGGTCTCGAGGCCAACGTGCACGACCAGGTCGCCCAGTCGGCCGCGGGCGCGTCGCCGGGACCGGGCATAGGCGGCCAGGCCCCGGGCCCACAGGAGGTCATCCCCGGCCGCCACCGCGACCCCGGCTCGGGCGGCCTCGCCGAAGCCGTCCGGCGGGATCGGAAAGAGCACGAGGATCGGCGCATCCAGGCCGGCCGCGCGGAGCTCGAGCGCCTCGTCCAGCGTCGCGACGCAGAGCCCATGCGCCCCGGCAGCCAGCGCGGCATGCGCGACCGGTACGGCCCCATGACCGTACCCGTTGGCCTTCACGACGGCCTCGAACAGGGCGCCGGCCGGCAGCGCCGCCCGCATCGCCCGGACGTTCCCGGCCAGCCGTCCAAGGTCGACCTGCAGCCAGGCGGTGCGCGGCAGCGGCGGGAGCCCGGCGGCCCGCAGGCGCTCCTCGATCGGCGCCGCCGGGTCGGTCATTCGGCCGGGCGCCCGAACCCGAGCCTTCCCGCCCCGGCCCGGCGCGCGACGTCGACCGCCAGGCGATGGCGAGCGCGGGCGATCTCGAAGGGAAGGTCGCCCGCCAGGAGCCCGGCGTCGCCGACACGGTGCCGTACCGCGTCGCCGGCCATCCCGTGGAGCTGGACGCCCAGGCGCGCCGCGGCGTAGGGGGCGAGGCCCTGGGCCAGCAGGCCGCCGATCGTCCCGGCCAGGACGTCGCCGGTGCCGCCGGTGGCGAGCGCGGGGTTCTCGAACGTTGCCACCGCCGCGGCACCGTACGGGGCCGCGATGACGGTGTGGGCACCCTTCAGGACCACGACCTGGCCCCAGGCGTGTGCCGCGTCGCGGGCGGCCTCGAGCCGCGCGGCATCATCGTCGGCGAGATCGCCGTCGGCCCCGGTGAGAACGCCCCCCGCCGCTCGCAGACGGCCGAACTCCCCGACGTGCGGCGTGAGGACGCACGGTCGGATCACGCCTTCCCACCAGCCGTCCTCGGCCGCGAGGGAGCGGAGCGCCTCCGCATCGACGACGGCCGGCGTGGCGTCGTCCTCGGCGCGCGCCGCGAGGATGCCCCGGATCAGGGCGGCGGACGCCAGCGACGGCCGCAGGCCCGGTCCGACGACCAGGGCATCGTGCTCGTGATCGAGGATCCGGGCCAGGGCGGGCACCGGGTCGACCTCCTCGACGTCGTCCTCCGCGAGCGCCAGGGTGGTTGCCTCCACGACCTTCGCCGCGAACAGCGGCTGCAGGGATTCGGGCACCGCGAGCGTGACGAGACCGGTTCCGACCCGGCCTGCCGCCTGGCAGACGAGCAGGGCCGACCCCGCATAGTCGAGCGAGCCGGCCATCACGAGGAGCTTGCCGAAGGTGCCCTTGTGGCCGCGGCCCGCCCGCTCCGGCAGGAGCAGGCCGGCGCTCCGCTCGTCGAGGCGAGCCGCGTCCGGACGTCCGGGCCCGGCGTGGATCGGCTCGTCAGGCATGGCGGTCTCCCTCCTTCGCGCTCGCGGCGAGCGACGCAGCCTCCCGTCCCAGCCCGCGAAGGCGGTCCATCCGGCGGACCAGGGCCGCCTCGCGCTCCCCCAGCCGCTCCTCGATGTCGGGCGGGAAGACGTAGCGGCCGCCGGCGGTCCGGACGCCAAAGGCGATGGCGAGGGCGTACTCACGCTCGTGGGTGATGCTGACCGCGATCCGCGCCAGCCCCAGCTGGTCGGCCCGGGCCGCCGCCCGCCCGTGCAGGAGGACGGCCGGCTGCCCGGTGGGCAGCCGCTCGATCTCGATGTCCAGCCAGCCGATCCCGCGCACGCCGAGCCCGAGCACCTTGCTCACCGCCTCCTTGGCCGCCCACCGGCCGGCGAGCGTCTCGGGGCGACCGCGCACGTAGGCGGCCTCCCGCTCGGTGAGCACGCGCCGGACGAAACGATCCCCGAAGCGCGCCAGGGCCTCGCGGATCCGCTCCACGCGGATGATGTCCAGCCCGAGCTCGGCGGTCCCGTCGGGGACCCGGGTGTCCGGGCCGGCCATCGGCTACTCGACCGTGACCGACTTGGCGAGGTTGCGGGGCTGGTCCACGTCCGTCCCGCGGGCGACCGCGGCATGGTAGGCGAACAGCTGGAGCGGGATGATGGCGAGGATCGGCCCGAGGGTCTCGTGCGTCGGGGGCACCCACAGCACCTCGTCGGCAAACCGCTCGACCTGGTCGTCGCCCTCGGTTGCGACGGCGATCACCCGCGCGTCGCGCGCCCGGCCCTCCATGATGTTGCTGACCAGCTTCTCGTAGACGGCGGAGTCCGTCGCGACGGCCACCAGCGGGCACTCCGCGTCGAGCAGGCTGATGGGCCCGTGCTTCAGCTCGCCGGCCGCATAGCCTTCCGCGTGGAGGTAGCTGACCTCCTTGAGCTTCAGGGCTCCTTCCATGGCGGTCGGATAGGTGTAGCCGCGCCCGACGAACATGAAGCCGCGGGAGTGGACGTACCGGCCCGCGATCGCCGCCACCCCGCTCGCGTTGTCGAGCGCGCGCTGGGCCGCGTCGGGCAGCGCCCGGAGATCCCGCACCAGCCGCGCCTCGACGCCCGGATCGAGCGTGCCCCGGATCCGCGCGATCTGGGCCGCCACGAGGACAAGGGTGAGGACCTGGGTGGTGAACGTCTTCGACGCCGCGACCGCGACCTCGGGGCCGGCCTGGAGGTAGAGGACCGCGTCGGCCTCGCGGGTGATGGCCGACCCAACCGTGTTCGTCACCGCGATGATCGGGCAGCCCCGCTCCCGTGCGAGCCGGGTCGGGGCGATCGTGTCGGCCGTCTCGCCGGACTGGGTGACCGCGATCACGAGGGTCCGCGCGTCGAGCGGCGGCGGGCTGTAGCGGAACTCCGACCCCACGGTGACGCGGGCCGGCAGCCCGGTCCACTCCTGGACGGCCGCCGCCCCGACGAGCGCCGCGTAGGATGCGCTGCCGCAGGCCACGAACTCCACCCGATCCACGCTCGCCAGGGCAGCGGCCATGTCCGCCAGCTCGTCGGTCCGGACCGTTCCCCTCGGGTCGAGCCGGCCGGCCAGGCATTGCCGGAGTGCCTGCGGCTGCTCGTGGATCTCCTTGAGCATGAAGTGCGCGAAGCCGCCCTTCTCGGCGGCCTCCGGCGTCCAGTCCACGCGCGTCACGAGCCGCTCGCGCGGGGACCCGTCGACGGCCGTGATCGTGACGCGCGTCGGGCGAAGGTCGACGACGTCGCCGTCCTCGAGGAAGATCACCCGGTCGGTGTGCGCCAGGATCGCGGCGACGTCGGAGGCGAGGAACGCCTCGCCGTCACCGAGCCCCACCACGAGCGGCACGTTCTGCCGCGCGCCTACCAGCCGGTCCGGCTCACCGCGGTGCATGACCGCCACCGCGTAGGCGCCCTCGACCTGCGCCAGCGCCGCCCGAACGGCGTCGGCCAGGTCGCCCGCGTAGGCGTCCTCGACCAGGTGCGCGAGTGCCTCCGTGTCGGTGTCGGAGCTGAGCACGTGTCCGCGCGCCTCCAGGCCGTCGCGCAGCTCGCGGAAGTTCTCGATGATGCCGTTGTGGATCACGGTGATGGCGCCGGTGCAGTCGACGTGCGGGTGGGCGTTCAGGTCGTTCGGGCGGCCGTGCGTCGCCCAGCGCGTGTGGGCGAGCCCGATCCCCGCGTTCGGTGTCCGGTCCAGGAGCGCCGTCGTAAGGTTGGCCAGCTTCCCCGCCCGCTTCTCGACGAAGAGCTCGCCCGACTCGGTGACGAGCGCGATCCCGGCCGAGTCGTAGCCGCGATACTCCAGGCGCCGGAGCCCCTCGAGGAGAATCGGTCCCGCCGACCTGGGACCGGTGTACCCAACGATGCCGCACATGCCGTCGAGAGCCTCCGTCGCGCCAACCGGATCTCGATGGCCGCGGGGCTAGTTTAGGCGGTCGCGCGCGAGGGCCGCCAGCTCGTCGGCGAGCGACGCCACGAGCTCCGGGTCCGGCCCTTCCACCATGACGCGCAGGGCCGGCTCCGTGCCGGACGGGCGAACGAGGATGCGTCCGCCGAGCGGGAGTCGGGCCTCCGCGGCGGCGATCCCCCGCCGCAGCTCGGGGTCTGCTTCCCACTGTTCCTTGTGGCGCACGTGGATCGCGCGCTGCTCCTGGGGGAAGAGCGGGATCCGGGCGGCCAGCTCGTCGATCGGCCGGCCGCTCCGGCCGACGATGCCGAGGACCTCGAGGGCGGTGACCAGGCCGTCGCCCGACGTCGCGTGGTCCAGGATGATGACGTGGCCGCTCTTCTCGCCGCCGAGGTTCGCGCCGGTCACCTGCATCCCGTCGAGGATGTACTTGTCGCCGACAGGCGTGCGGACGACCTGCCCGCCGACCGCACCGAGCGCAGCCTCGAGGCCACCGTTGGAGAGGACCGTGACGACCAGGATGCCGCCGTCGAGCGCCCCGCGGGCCAGCCGATCCAGGGCACACAGCCCGAGCAGCTGGTCCCCGTCGACGACCTGCCCATGGCGGTCCACCGCCACCAGCCGATCCGCGTCGCCGTCGAGCGCAAACCCCAGGTCGGCTCCCCTGGCGGTGACCTCCCTGGCGAGGTCGGCGGGAGCAGTCGCACCGCAGCGAACGTTGATGTTCTCCCCGTCCGGATGGTTGTGCAGGACGTCGACCCGGGCACCGGTTGCGGCCAGGATCTCGGGAGCCGTCACGCCGCCGGAGCCGTTTGCGCAGTCGAGCACGAGGTGCAGGTCGCACGGCGTCGCGGCGGCGAGGCGGAGGCGGTCGGCGCGGTAGCGATCGACGAGCGCGGACGCCTCCACCAGCCGTCCGATGCCGCCGTTCCGTGGGCCGCCCAGCTCCTCGGTCCGCCAGATCAGCTGCTCCAGGCGGTCCTCCTCGGCGTCGTCGAGCTTGAGGCCCCGCCCGTCGAGCACCTTGAGCCCGTTGTCGTCGGCCGGGTTGTGGGAGGCGGACACCATGATGCCGGCGGAGAACGTCTCCGACCCCGCCAGGAAGGCGAGCGCAGGCGTCGGGAGAACGCCCGCGTCGTGCACGTCGGCGCCCAGGCTGGCGGCGCCCGCCGCGATGGCCGCCACGAACATCTGGCCGGAGCGGCGCGTGTCGCGGCCCACGACCAGGCTTCCCCCGGGACTCACGAGCTCGTGGGCGGCTGCCCTCCCCAGCGCATAGGCGACCGTGGGCCGCAGGTCGACGTTGGCGACGCCGCGAATCCCGTCCGTCCCGAACAGCCGGCCCATCGTCAGGGCACCACGGGTGGAGTGGACGCCGGCGGTGAGGTCGCGACGCTGGCCGGGGTCACGGTGAGGCTGACCTCCTGGGGTGACAGCGTATCCACGGTGAGGCCTGGGGGCGGGATGACATCCACTAATACGATCTGCGTGCCCGGGCCGAGACCCCCCACGTCCACGTTGGCAACCAGCGTGGACCCATCCAGCGCGTTGAGCACCGCGAGCGGGCCGCCCAGGGTGACGATGATCTGCCCGGTGCCGAGATCGTAGCGGGTTGCCGGGTCGGCGTTGACCAGCGCAACGCCTGCCTGGAACGACCGCGTCCCCAGCTGCGGGCTGATCGACACGGTCACCCGCACCGTGGTGACCCCCAGGGCCGAGACGCCGGGGGGAAGGTTGAGCCCGACGTCGGCGACGACGTTGGTGGTCGCGCCGGCGATCGAGACCGGCTTCGTATCGATGTTCACCAGCGGCGCGAGCAGCGCCGATCCTGCCTCGACCGTCACGAGCAGTGGCGCGGCCTCCACGCCGGTGACGACCGCCGCGGATCCCGGGCTGCCGCTCACCACCGGGTTGACCGGCAGGGCGCGCGTAGACAGCTGGCTGCCGATCTGGATCGTCACCCGGACGGAGCCCGGCTGCAGCTCGACCGTGGGGACGACGTCGCCGCGCGCATCGATGGCGATGAGGTCCACGGCCTGGTTGATGTCGATCCCGGACGGCTGGATCTGGACGCGGGCCTGGGCCGCCGCCACCAGCACCACCGACGATTCGGGACCGGTCACCGTGACGGTGTCCTGGGAGACGACCGGCTCGCGGACGTCCAGGCCGGCCGGAACGGTCCCGTGGTCGACCTGCACGGGAACCGTCTTGCTGACCAGGGGATCGAGCCGCACCTGGATCCGCGATGGGCTGAAGTCGAGCACCTGGATGTTGCTGGGGTCGGTCGCCCGGACGATGACCGGCACGCTCACGGGCGGCGATCCGGCGGCCACCGGAACCCCGGAGAGGTCGATCGTCGCGCTGAAGCTGGCGGTGGTGACGGCCGGCCGGTTCGTCCCGATGGCGAGGTACCGGATCGAGGTGACGTCGTCGAGGTTGCCGATGATGAAGGCGTTGCTCGGCTGGTTCAGCACCTGGATGGGAATGTGGCCGGGAAACGTCTCGGCGCTGGCCGACACGATCAGGCCCGCGTAGAGGAGCGTGGCGAGAAGGATGGCCGCCAGCTTCAGCGGCCAGTTGCGGAAGACGAAGCCGACGGCGCGACGCACGGCGCTCAGCGGCCCGCCCCCGCCGGCGCCTGGTCCGCGTCGTCGCGTGGCTCGCCGACGACGGGGTTGGGTTCGGTTCCCTGGCGCACCGCGCGCCGGCGATCGCCGAGCGCCGCCCGGCGCAGGGCCCCTGGACCGAGCGTGATCGACCCGCCGCCGGGGCGCGACGGGATGCGCCCGAGCAAGGCGGGCCCCGCGGCTCGCTCCGGCGCGACCGCCGCGATGATCGCGCGCACGAGCTCCGGCTCATCGAGGTTCCGCCGGATGCGCGCTCGCTCCACGATGCTCGCCTGGCCGGTCTCCTCCGAGACGACCACCACCAGCGCGTCCGTCTGCTCCGTGATCCCGAGCGCCGCCCGATGCCGTGTCCCGAAGCGCTCCGCACCGAGCGTGGTCTCGGAGAGCGGGAGCACCGCGCCGGCGGCGAGGATGGCCGCGCCGCGGATGATCACGGCGCCGTCGTGGAGCGCCCCGCGCGGCGTGAAGATCGCCTCCAGGAGGTCGGCGGAGAGATCGCCGTGGACCATCACGCCGGTCTCGGCGATCTCCTCCAGGCCCGTCTCCCGCTCGATGACGATGAGCGCGCCGAATCCCGCCCCGGCCAGGTGCGTCGCGGCGCGCGCGACGGCCACGGCCACCTGGTCGGCCGCGCGCTGGTCGGCGGGCGAGACGAGCCAGGCAAACGAACCGACCCGCCCGATCCGATCGAGCGCGCGACGCAGCTCGGGCTGGAACACGACCACGAGCGCGAAGGCGCCGACCACGGCACCGGCCTGGAGCAGCTGGGTGAACAGGCGCAGGCCGACGGCCTGCGCGGCTGCGTAGATCGCCAAAATGACGCTCACGCCGATCACGAGACGGACCGCGCTCGTGCCCCGGATCAGGCTGAACAGCCAGTAGATGACGAGCGCGGTGATCCCGATGTCCGCGAGCGTGATCGGTCGGACCTGTCCGAGCAGCGACTCGAGGAGCTGCGACATCGTCCGGTGAGTGTAGCACCGGGCCCGGCGCCCTCCGCCGAGCCCGAACGCGGCGCTCCACGGCCGGCGGCGCCAGCCGGGTCCCGCCGGCGCTAACCGCCACGGGCGGCCCGGCCGGGCGCGAGCCGACCTCAGGCCGGCGCGAACCGGGGATCGTCCGGGAACGCGACCTGGGCGGCGGCGACGACGCGCTCGCGGGTCGCCGGGTCGCCGTCGATCTCGGCGAGCCGCAGGAGGTTGCGGTAGGTGTCCGCAGCCGGTCCGACCGCGCCGCGCTCCAGCGCCAGCTCGGCGATGAGCAGGTGAAGGCTGACGTCGTCGGGGCCCGAACCCAGGCCGCGCGTGCAGGCATCGAGCGCGGCGACCGGATGGTTCGCGTCGCGGAACGCCCGCGCGGCAGAGATCGCTGCCGTGACCGCGCCTGGGGCGTCACCGTGGGCGGCCGCCTCCTCGGAGGCCAGCAGGAGCGCCTCGCCCTGCCTAGCGGGATCGGGCGGCTCGGCCGGGGCGACGGCCGGCTCGGGTGCGGCCGGTTCCGGCGACGGGACCGACTCCGCGGGCGGCGGCTCACCCTGGGCGGCCTCCGTCTCCAGGTAGCGCAGCGCCCGGGCCAGGGCGCGTTCCGCCTCCGCCGCACCGACTGCCTGGCGGAGCTCGTCGGCCAGCTCCTGGTAACGCTGGCGGCGCGCCGCCGTCGGCTGGATCTCCAGGGCACGCCGAAGCGCGTCACCGGCATCGGCGTGCTTGCCGGCGGCCCGGCGCGCGTCGGCGAGGGTGTCGAAGGTCGTCGCGGCATCGTCGGGCCGCTCCAGCACAACCAGCGCCTGGGCGCGGCCCAGGAGCGCGGCATCGTCGGCGGGCGCCAGCGCGAGCGCTTCGTCGAACGTGGCGAGTGCCTGCTCGGGCTGGCCGAGCCGGAGCTGGACGGAGCCCAGGGCGGTGCGAGGCACGGCCCGATCGGCGGCGAGCAGCGCCGCCTCGCGGTATGAGGCCGCCGCGTCCTCCAGCCTGCCACGCAGGACAGCCACGTGCCCGGCCCGCAGGACCTCCCGGTACCGATCGAAGAGGGAGTCGCTCATCACGTGCGGCGAGCTCCTCGAGCCAGGCCTGGCGCCCGGCCGGGCGCCAGGAGGTTCAGCGCTTCGTGTACTGCGGCGCCTTGCGGGCCCGCTTCAGGCCGTACTTCTTGCGCTCCTTCATCCGCGGATCGCGGGTGAGGAAGCCTGCCTGGCGGAGCGGGACGCGGTTGGCTTCCGGGTCCACCATCAGGAGGGCCCGGGCAATCCCGTGGCGGATCGCCCCCGCCTGGCCCGTCACGCCGCCGCCCTCGACCTTGATCAGGGCATTGAAGCGACCCTCGGTGCCGGTCACCCGGAACGGCATGCGCAGCTCGCCCTCGGGGATCGCGTTGCCGAAGTGCTGGTCCAGCGACCGGCCGTTCACGACGATCTCGCCCTCGCCGGGGATGAGGCGAACACGGGCGACGGCGGTCTTCCGGCGCCCGGTCCCGTGAAAGAAGGACGGGATGGTCATGGGGTGCTCCTCGTCAGCCCAGCGGTTCCGGCCGCTGCGCCTGGTGCGGGTGATCCGGGCCGGCGTAGATCTTGAGCTTGCGGAGTTGCTGGGCGCCGAGCCGGGTGTGGGGAACCATCCCCTTGACGGCCCGCCGCACGGCCTCCTCGGGGCGGCGCTCGAGCAGGTGCCCGAGCGTCTCCTCCTTGTATCCCTGGGGGTAGCCGCTGTGCCGGGCGTAGATCTTGGCGTCCAGCTTGTCGCGGCTGACGGCGACCTTGCCCGCGTTGAGCACGATCACGTGGTCGCCGCCGTCCAGGTTGGGCGTGTAGGTCGGCTTGTTCTTGCCCACGAGGACGCGGGCGATCCGCGACGCGAGCCGGCCGAGCGTCTCGTCCGTCGCGTCGACGACGTACCAGCGTCGCTCGATCTCCGCCTCCCGGAGCGTGTACGTCTTCGCGGTCATGTGTCTCCGTTCATCTCCCCGGCGACCCGTCCCATCACGACCCGCCGCAGGCACAGCCCCTTCGCCGGGGCAACTGCCCCATTGAAGGCCGGCTGCCGCGACGCGAGCGCCACGGCCACCGTCGATACCTCGACCTCTCCGCGACCCACCAGCAGGAGGGCCGCCACGATCCGCCGCACCATCTGCCGCAGGAAGGCATCCCCGCGAACGTCCACCGTCACGAGCCTGCCCTCCCGCCGCACCCGGACCCCGTGAAGAGTCCGGACCGGCTGGCGGTCCGCCGCCCCGAATGCCGAGAAGTCGTGCCGGCCCACCAGGGCCGACCCGGCCCGCGCCATCGCGGCGGTGTCGAGCGGGTCCCGCACCCCGAGCGCGAACCGCTCGCGTAGCGGGCTTCGCGGCCCGTCCCAAACGGTGTAGCGGTACTCCCTGTACCGCGCCGCGTAGCGAGGTCGAAACCCGAGCGGGGCCCGGCGAAGGCCGCGAACCGCGACATCCGCCGGCAGCAGCGCGTCGAGCGCCCTGCCGAGCTCCTTCACCGTGAGCCGCCCGGGCCAGCTGAATGCGATCACCTGGCCCGTTGCATGCACCCCGGCGTCGGTGCGTCCCGCCGCGTCGACCCGGACCCGGCGTCCGCCGGAGAGGGTGCCGAGCGCGGCTTCGAGTTCTCCCTGGACTGTCCGGGCCCGCAGCTGGAGCTGAAACCCGGCGAAGTCCGTGCCGTCATATTCGACCCGTGCGCGCATGCGCACGAGGGCGCCCTCTCGGGCTCCTTGCTCTTCGCCACTGCGCCGACGCATCACTGCGTTGGCACGTCCGCTCGCTCGCTCACGCACCTCAGGTGCGCTCGCTCACGTGCTCCGCGGCGCTTTGCGCTGCATCCGGCGGAGCGGCGACACTCGATTTTCTCCGATCAGAGGAGCTCGATCTGGACGATCGGGGCCCTGTCACCGTTCCGGTTGCCGAGATGAGTGATCCGGGTGTACCCGGACGTCCGCTCGGCGTACTTCGGGGCGATCTCATCGAACAGCTTCTTGATCACCAGGGGCTCGTCGGGGAGCTCGGCGACGACGGTTCGCCGCGCGGCGAGGTCGCCCCGCTTGGCAAGCGTGATCATCCGCTCCACCTGGGGGCGGATCTCCTTGGCCTTCGCCTCGGTGGTCATGACCTTCTCGTAGCGGAAGACCGACACGATCAGGTTCTTGTAGAGGGCGAGCCTCGGCCCCTGCATGCGGCCGAGCTTCCGGCCGCCGATCTGGTGGCGCATCGCTCAGACCTCCTCCGACTCGTCGACGAACGGCTCGTCGCCATCGTCCTCGACCCCGCCGAGCTCCGACGAGTCCGTCTCCGGGACGAGGAAGCCCCGCATCCGGAGCCGCTCCTTCATCTCGTCGAGCGACTTCTTGCCGAAGTTGCGCATCCGCAGCAGGTCATCGTCGGTGAGCTGCAGCAGCTGGCCCACCTTCACGATGTTGTTGCGCTTCAGCGAGTTGTAGGCCCGCATCGGGAGGTCGAGCTCCTCGATCGGCATCTCGAGCATGTTCGCCGGGATCTGCGGCACGCCGCCCGCGGGGCTGGCCGCGATCGCCGCGGTGCCGACGTTGGCAAACAGCGAGAACTGGCGGACCAGGATCTCGGCGGACTTGGCGAGCGCATCCTCCGGGCTGATGGTCCCATCCGTCTCGATCTCGAGGGTCAGCTTGTCGTAGTTGGTCATCTGGCCCACGCGGGTGTTCTCGACCGTGTAGTTGACCTTCCGCACCGGCGTGAAGATCGCGTCGACCGGAATGACCCCGATCGGCAGGCCCTCGGGGCGCTCGGCGGCCAGGTAGCCGACGCCCCGCTCGACGGTCAGGTCGATCTCGATCGTCACGTCATCGCTGTCGAGTGTCATGAGGACGAGGTCGGGGTTGATCACCTCGACGTCCGCCGACTCGACGATGTCCGCCGCGGTGACCCGGCCGGCTCCCGACTTGACCAGCTTGAGCTGGACCGGGTGGGCGGCGAAGCTGCGAAGGCGCAGCTTCTTGACGTTGAGGACGATCTGGGTGACGTCCTCCTTGACGCCGGGAATCGTCGTGAACTCGTGGAAGACGTCCCGGATCTGGATGGACGTGACGGCGGCGCCCTCGAGGGACGAGAGCAGGACGCGGCGGAGCGCATTCCCGAGGGTCACCCCGTAGCCGGCGGGCAGCGGGCTGGCCTCGTATTTGGCGTACGAGCCCTGTTCGGCGACAGGCTCGATCTGGGTCGTGGCGTCGAGTTCGATCATGGGGGCGGGGCTACCTCGAGTAGTACTCGACCACGAGCTGCTCGTTGAGCTCGAGCGGCATCTGGTCGCGGCGCGGGGCACTCACGATGGTGCCCGTGAACGTGGCCGGGTCCAGGGACAGCCATTCGGGGACCTGGCCCGAGCGAAGCGCCTCGCTGACGGCCTTGAACGGCTCGCGCTCCCGCCGCGCGGGACGCACCTCGACCCGGTCGCCCGGCTTGCAATGGAAGGACGGGACGTTCGTGGGGCGGCCGTTGACAGCGAAGTGGCCGTGGGTCACGAGCTGGCGTGCGTGGTCGCGGGACGCCGCGATGCCGAGCCGGAAGACCACGTTATCGAGCCGCAGCTCGAGGATGCGGAGCAGGTTCTCGCCCGTCACGCCGGGGCGGGACTCAGCGTCCTCGAAGTAGTTGTGGAACTGGCGCTCCAGGACGCGGTAGATGCGGCGGACCTTCTGCTTCTCGCGCAGCTGGAGGCCGTAGTCGCCGACCTTGCGGCGGCGGACGCCGTGCTGGCCGGGAGGCGAGGGCCGCCGCTCGAACGAGCACTTCTTGGTATAGCAGCGCGAACCCTTGAGGAAGAGCTTGGCGCCTTCGCGACGGCAGAGCCGGCAGACCGGACCGGTGTATCGAGCCATGATGCTTCTCCCGGCTACACGCGGCGTCGCTTGGGCGGGCGGCAGCCGTTGTGCGGGATGGGCGTCACGTCGGTGATCGCGGTCACCTCGAGGCCGGCGGTCTGGAGCGAGCGAATCGCCTGCTCACGACCGGCGCCGGGGCCTTTCACGTAGACCTCGACCTGGCGCATCCCGTGCTCCATCGCCTTCTTGGCGGCGGACTCGGCGGACAGCGCGGCGGCGTACGGCGTGCTCTTCCGGGAGCCCTTGAACCCGACGACCCCGGCCGATCCCCAGCTGACCACGGCACCGCCAAGGTCCGTGATCGTGACGATCGTGTTGTTGAAGGTCGCCTGGATGTGCACGTGCCCGACGGGCACGTTCTTACGCTCCCGCCGGCGCTGCTTGGGTGCGCGCTTCCGATCGGCCATACGTCCGGCTCGTCCCTCTTACTTCTTGCGCCGCGCGCCGACCGTCTTCTTCGGTCCGCGACGCTGGCGAGCGTTGGTCTTGGTGCGCTGGCCCCGGACCGGCAGGTTGCGCCGGTGACGGAGGCCGCGATACGAGCCGATCTCGATGAGGCGCTTGATGTTCAGCGCCACCTCGCGGCGGAGGTCGCCCTCGACCTTGAACCGCCGGTCGATCAGCTCGCGCAACCGGGTGACCTGGTCCTCGGTGAGGTCCCGGACCCGGGTGTCGGGGTTGACGTTCGTCTGCTGGAGGATCTTCTGGCTGGTTGGCAGCCCGATCCCGTAGATATAGGTCAGGGCGACCTCCACGCGCTTCTCGCGCGGGATGTCGACGCCAGAGATCCGTGCCATTCGATCAGCCCTGCCGTTGCTTGTGCTTTGGATTGGCGCAGATGACCATCACGGTCCCGTGGCGGCGGATCACCTTGCAGTTGTCGCAACGGGCCTTCACCGAGGCTCGGACTTTCAACGGTCTTCCTTCGCGCTTGGTGCCGGCTACTTCAGCCGGTACGTGATCCGACCCCGGGTGAGGTCGTACGGGGACAACTCGACGCGAACCCGGTCGCCCGGCAGGATCCGGATGAAGTTCATCCGGAGCTTCCCGCTGATATGGGCAAGAACGCGGTGGCCATTCTCCAGCTCGACGGCGAACATCGTGTTCGGCAGCGGCTCGAGGACGGTTCCCTCGACTTCGATTGCGTCCTTCTTGCCCAACGTGCTCCCTGGTGCTCCTGCTCGCGGTCGCGCACCGACCCGAGCCGACACACGAACGTGAAGCGTATCAAGTTCGGCAGGTTCCGGCAAGCGCCGGTTCTGCCGGCTACAGCCTGGTGAGGATCTCCGGGCCGTCCGCGGTGACGGCGATCGAATCCTCGAAGTGGGCCGCGACGGAACCGTCGCGGGTGACAACTGTCCAGCCGTCGGCGAGCGTCTCGACGTCGGCACTCCCCAGGGTGAACATCGGCTCGATCGCCAGGCAGATTCCTGGCGCCAGCTCGATACCCTTCGTCCTGGTGCGGTAGTTCGGGACCTGCGGATCCTCGTGCATCTCGGTGCCGATCCCGTGCCCGACGTAGGGCCGGACCACGCCATACCCGCGTGGAAGGGCGACGTCCTCCACGGCGGCAGAGATGTCCCAGATCCGGTTGCCGGAGATCGCGGCGGCGATCCCGGCCTCGAGGCCGAGCCGCGTGGTCGCCACCAGGTCGCGAACGGCCTGCGGAACGTCGCCCACGATGAACGTACGCGCCGCGTCGCCGTGGTAACCCTCGATGATGGCGCCCGCGTCGATCGAGACGACCTGTCCATCGCCGATGGTCCGGTGGCCGGGAATCCCGTGGACAACCTCGCGGTCGATCGAGATGCAGATCGAGGACGGGTAGCCGTTGTAGCCCTTGAACGAGGGCACGCCCCCGGCCTTCCGAATGTGCTTCTCGGCGATCTCGTCAAGGTGCGCGGTCGACACGCCGGGACGCAGCGATTCCCCGACGAGACCGAGCACCTCGGCGACCAGGCGTCCGGCCCGGCGCATGACGGCGATCTCGGCGGTCGACCGGCGGATGATCACGGGTGCGTCCGCCAGTATGGGATCGGCTCGATCGCGTCGAGGAGGTCGTTCGTGACGGTGGCGATCGGGCGGCGCCCGTCCACGGTCCGCAGGACGCCCGCCGAGCGGTAGTGCTCCACGACATCGGCAAGGGCGCCGAGCTGCTTGTCCAGGCGCGCCTGCACGATCTCCGGGCGGTCGTCGTCGCGCTGGACCAGGGCCGACCCGTCGATGTCGCAGACACCCGGGACGCGCGGCGGGTACGCCGTCTCGTGGTAGGTGTGACCGGCCGCGCTGCACAGCCAACGCCCGCTGAGGCGCCGGAGCAGCTCGTCGGCCGGGACGTCGACGAGAAGGGCGGCTTCGACCGCGGCGCCGCGGTCGGCCAGGGCCCGGTCCAGGGCGTCCGCCTGGGGGCGATTGCGGGGGAACCCATCGAGGATCACGCCCCGCTCGGCGTCGGGCGCCTCCAGCCGCTGGAGGAGCATGCCGATGGTGATCTCGTCGGGGACGAGCGCGCCGCGCTCCATGTACGCCTGGGCCGCGATCCCGAGCGGCGTGCCGTCCCGCGCCGCCGCCCGGAACAGGTCGCCCGTGGCAACCCTCGGCAGCCCGAGGTGGCGGGCCAGGACATGCGCCTGGGTCCCCTTCCCGGCGCCCGGGGCGCCGAGCAGGACCAGGATCCTCATCGGGGCGCCCTGGCACGCGACGCTGGCGTCGTCACCGAATGAACCCCTCGTAGTTGCGCATCATCAGCTGCGCTTCGAGCTGCTTCATCGTCTCGACGACGACCGAGAC
>CAZKXK010000011.1:0-20554 GCA_964556585.1 uncultured Anaerolineaceae bacterium | reverse complement strand
GGCACGCCGGCATCCATCAGGGCCAGCGTCGAGCCGCAGGTGGATGCCATCGAGGTCGAGCCGTTGGAGGTCACGCACTCCGAGACGAGGCGGATCACGTAGGGGAACTCGTCCGCGCTGGGGAGCACGGGCAGCAGCGCCCGCTCGGCGAGGTGGCCGTGGCCGATCTCGCGCCGGCCGGGGCCGCGCATCATCTTGTTCTCGCCCGTGCTGTACGGCGGCATGTTGTAGTGGTGGATGTAGCGCTTCTCGGTCTCCGGGCTGATCGTGTCAATCCGCTGGACGTCCGAGGATGGACCGAGGGTCGCGATGGTGAGCGCCTGCGTCTCGCCGCGCGTGAAGAGGCCGGAGCCGTGCGCTCGCGGCAGGAGGCCGACCTCGACGGTGATCGTGCGCAGCTCGTCGACGCCACGCCCGTCCATGCGAATTCCCTCGCCCAGGGTCAGCCGCCGGACCGTCTTCTTGTGGACCACGCCGAAGAGGGCCTTGGACACGCGCGCGTTGCGGCGTGCGGCGTCCAGCTTCGCCTTCGCGTCGTCCTTCGATGTCCGGCTGGCGCGGATGGAGTCGGCGATCCCGGCCTTGAGCGCCTCGATGCGCCCCGGCAGGTCGGCGGCCATCGCGAGGAGCAGGGCGGCCGTCGCCTCGGCATCCGGCAGGGCGCGGTGCGCCTGCTTCAGCTCGATCCCGAAGAAGCGCGAGAGCTCGCCCAGGGTGTAGCTGGGCAGGTCGGGATAGCCGTCGCGGGCGAGCGTGAGGGTGTCGAGGTAGGTGCCCGGCCGGACGCGGGTCCCGTCCCCCAGGGCCGCTTCCAGGAAGCCGATGTCGAACCCGATGGAATGGCCCACCAGGGTCGCCTCGCCGATGAACGCGAACGCCTGCTTGGCGGCTTCCGCGGGCGACGGTGCGCCGGCAACGTCCTTGTCGGTGATCCCGTGCATCTGGTTGCCGAAGATCGGGCGACCCGGGTTCACGAACGTCGACCAGCGGTCGGCGACCTTGCCCTTCTTGACCCGGACGGCGGCGACCTCGATCAGGTCCGCCATCTCCGGGTTGGTCCCCGTCGTTTCGACGTCGAGCACCACGAACTCGGCGCCGGCCTTCGCCTTCTCCGCGAAGTCCAGGACCGACCCGGTGCCGGCCTCCAGGAACGGGATGCGCTTGGTCTTGCCGACGGCCTCCTGGAGCTGGAGCTGGAGGTCGATCAGCGGCTGCAGCGCGCGATGCCCGAACAGTATGGCCTCGGCCATGACGGACTCGGGCAGGATCTTGGCGCCCGCCTCGACCATCATGATCGCCTCGCGCGTGCCCGAGACGATCAGGTCGAGATCCGACTCGGCGAGCTCAGGGATGGTGGGGTTGATCACGAACTCGCCGCCGATCCGGCCGATCCGGACCGCGCCGATGGGGCCCAGGAAGGGGATCTCGCTGATGGTCAGCGCGGCGGACGCGGCGACCGTCCCGAGCACGTCCGGGTTGTTCTCCTGGTCCGTGGAGAGGACCGTCAGCACGACCTGCACGTCGTCCTTGTAGCCCTCGGGGAAGAGCGGCCGGATCGGCCGGTCCGTCAGGCGGGCGACCAGGATGGCAGCCTCGGACGGGCGCGACTCGCGCTTGATGAAGCCGCCGGGGATCTTGCCGGCGGCGTACATCCGCTCCTCGAAGTCCACCGTCAGCGGGAAGAAGTCCAGCCCCGGTCGGGGTTCGGACCGGTTCGCGGTGCCGAGCACCACGGTGTCACCGTACGTGACGGTGACGGCCCCTCCGGCCAGGCGGGCGAGCTTACCCGTCTCGATGGTCAGGGGGCGTCCGCCGAATTCGACGGAAAAGGTCAGGGACACGAGCGTTCCTTTCTCGCTCGCGTCGGGGTTGGACCGCGGCCGGCGTTCACGCCGACCTCCGGATGCACGGATCCCGGGGTGCTCCCCCGGGCTCAGCGCGTGCTCAGCGGCGCAGGCCGAGCCGTGCGATGACGGCGCGGTATCGCGCGGCGTCCTTCTTCACGAGATACGCGAGAAGGCGCCGGCGGTGGCCGACCAGCTTGAGGAGGCCGCGGCGGGAATGATTGTCCTTGGGGTACAGCCTGAGATGTCCCGTCAGGTCCTTGACCCGCTCCGTCAGGAGCGCGATCTGGACCTCGGCGGACCCCGTGTCCCCTTCGCTCACCGCGAATTCGGCGACGATCCGGTCCTTGGTTTCCCGCACGAGCGGCACTCGGTCCTCCGACACGAAAACTTCTACAACACGTTCTAGCAAACCGGCGGAGCGTAACAGGGGCAGGCGGTTCCTGCAAACGCGGCGGGCTTCCCGCCGGCGGGAGCGCCCGTCAGGCGGGCCCGACGAAGGCGACCCGGAGGCGTCCTGGCGCCAGCGTCCCGGCGCGGGCGTGGACGTCGAGCGTCCCGGACTGGTCCACCCGGACCAGCGCCGCGTGGGGGCGCGCGGGCGGAGCTCCGGGCACGATCGCGGGCTCCAGGGTCGCCGCGTACCGGCCGGGCGGCGGCAGCGCCACGGGCACGGCGAAGCGAAGGGTCCCGGCCTGGCCGGTGCGCGTCCGCCCCGCGATCTCACCGGTGACCGCGACCCGCCTGCCCAGGAGTGCGCGTGCCGCCGGGAGGTCGCCCGAAGCGATGGCGGCGCGGATCTCGGCGCTGCGCACCTGCCGCCCGTCGATCTCGAACGGCGGCACCACGATCACCCGGAACCCAGCCCGGGCGCCGAGCGCCGCGAGCGTCGCGGGCGTGCCGCGCCGCTCGTGCCCGAACGCGGCGTCCGGCGTCATCAGGAGCCCGGCCAGGCGGGTCCGGGCCTGGATCGACGCCACGAAGGCGTCATACGGCGTGCGGCGGAGCGCCTCGTCGAAGTGTTCCACGATGGTCACCTCGACACCCGCCTGCGCGAGGCGTGCCAGCCGCTCGTCGGGGTCGCACAGGAGCGGCGGTGCGGCACCTGCCACGATCTCGTCGGGGTGGTGGTCGAAGGTCAGCACCGCCGGCGCGACGCCCATCCGCGCCGAGGCCCGCCGAAGCTCGCGGAGCAGATACGCGTGGCCACGATGGAGACCGTCGAAGACGCCCACCACCAGCAGAAGCGGTCCGTGCTCCGGCCGGAGCGCGGCGACCCCGGCCAGCGCGGGCCGCGCCTCTACGCCGACCCGGGATTCCAGCGCCGCCGAGCGCTCCGACTCAGCCATTCGGCGCGGCTGACTCGCGTGGGAGCAGCACCTTGTCCGGGACCAGGCGCCCGCCGGCGCGCCGGGCGATGGCCGCGAGCGATCCATCCGCGCGCAACAGGCGCACCCGTTCGGCGGACGGGGCTCCGCCGCCGGAATCCGTCCCTGCCGTGGCCGGCGACGCTGCCGGGAGCCGGCCTGCCTCGCTGATCCAGCCGCCATGGGCGACCACGCTGAGCTCGTCGGCCTCGAGCGCGACCGCCGGAAGGTCCTCCAGCCCGGTCCCGACCGGCCTGAGGAGCGCCGCGAACCGTCCGTTCGCCGCGGCGTCGCGGACGACGTCGAGGCTGACCGCGTCATCGAGCGTGAACGGTCCTGCCGCCGTGCGGCGCAGGGCCCCCAGGTAGGCCGCGTTGCCGACCGCGGCCCCGAGGTCGCGTGCCAGCGCCCGCACGTACGTCCCGGCGGAGCAGGCCACCGCGATGATGGCCAGCGGATGCGCCGGATCGGTCTCGTCCCAGCGTTCGAGGGCGAGCGAATGGAAGGTGACATCGCGTGCCGGCAGGACGGGCGTCTGGCCGGCGCGGGCCAGCGCGTAGGCGCGCCTGCCGCCCACCTTGCGCGCAGAGAACGCGGGCGGCAGCTGGAGCTGCCGCCCGAGGAACCCGGCCAGCGCCGCCTCCACGGCGGAACGCGTGGGAGGCGGCAGGTTCGCCGGTGTCAGCTCGCCCTCGAGGTCGTCGGTCGTCGAGGAGGCACCGAAGCAGACGGTTGCCCGGTAGGCCTTGCGGGCACCGAGATGGAATTCCACCACCCGCGTCGCCAGGCCCAGGTAAAGGGGCAGCACGCCCGACGCGAACGGGTCGAGCGTGCCGCCGTGGCCGATCCGCTTCGTGCCGGCGAGACGGCGCACGAGGGCGACGATGTCGTGCGACGTCGGCCCCACGGGCTTGTCGACCACCAGGATGCCGTCCAGGCCCGCGTCGACCCGCCGGAGCCGCCCATGGCCCGGTGGGTCGGAGACGTCGACCGGAGACCGCGAGCCTTCGTCCGTCACCGCGAAACCGCCCGCGCGTACCGCTCCGCTACCGGCAGGACGGCGGCAACTGCCTCCGCCAGCGGCAGCGGGAGCGACGCACCGGCGGCCCGGGGGTGGCCTCCGCCGCCCCAGGTGCCGCACAGCGCGGTCGCGTCCACGCCGCCGGGCTTCGTGCGCACGGAGAGACGGGTCGCGTCATCCTTCTCCTTGAGCAGAAGGGCGATCTCGGCCGTCTCCGACTGCGCGAGGAGGTCGATGATCCCCTCGGAGTGCTCCGAGCGCGCTCCGGTCGCGACGAGGTCCGCCAGCTCCAGCGTCGAGGCGATCACCAGCCCACGGGCGTGCGATTGCAGGCGGCCAAGGACCCGCCCGAACAGCGCGAGCTGGGCATCCGGCTTGGTCCGGTAGAGCCGCCGGCTGATCTCGGAGAGTGGCGCGCCGGCCTCCACGAGCGCGGCCGTCACCTGCAGCGTGCGGGCCGTCGTGTTCGGGTGGGCGAACGTGGCCGTGTCCATCACGATCCCCGCCGCCAGCGCCGCCGCGAGCCTCCCCTCCGCCGCCGCCAGCGGGACGCCGAGCCGGACGGCGAGGAGCGTGACCATCTCGCAGGTCGCCGCCGCCGCCGCGTCGATCCAGGCCAGGCCGCCGGAGCCGTCGTTGCTGGCGTGGTGGTCGATGGTCAGGAGCGGCGTGTCGGCAAAGAGCGCGGCATTGCGCTCCCGGATCGAGCCGACCCGGGAGAGGTCGCCGCAGTCGCACAGCACGACGAGGTCGTAGGCGGCGTCCGGCTCCGGGTCCGTTCGGACGGCGTCGCTGCCGGCGATGAACCGGTAGAGATCCGGCAAGGGGTCCGCGGCGGCGACCGTCGCCCGGCCACCCAGCGCCTCCACCAGCAGGCCGATCGCGATGGCCGCCCCCAGCGCGTCGGCGTCCGGGCTCTCGTGGCCGACCGCCAGCACCTGCCGGGCGTCGCGCACGCGCTCCACGACCGCATCGGGAACCGCCGTCGCGAGCTGCCCCAGGTCGATCGCCATCTCAGCGGGCTCGCCGCGGGCGCCGCGGGCCCAACGACGGCCGCCGACGCGCGGCCGGGGGCTTCCGGGTCCCGGCTCCCCGATCGGGAGCGGCGGCGGCGTCCGGCTCGGGCTCCGGCGTGTCGCCGTCCCGCGGCAGGCGGGCGACGGGCGTGGGCAGCGACTCGGTCACCGGCGCGTCCGCGAGCGAGGCCGCACCGGGGATGTCGCCGTGCTCCAGCTCGTCGAGGATCTGCAGCACGCGGGTCCCGTGCTCCATCGAGGAGTCGAGCGCGACGTGGAGGGCAGGCACCCGTCGCAGGCGCAGGCGGACGCCCAGCTCGCGCCGAACGTATCCCATCGCGCCATCGAGGGCGTCGAGTGTCGCGCGCCGCTGGGCGGCATCGCCGATCACGCTGACCCAGACCTTGGCGTGCTGGAGGTCCGGCGTCGTCTCGACGTCCGTCACCGTCGCGAACCCCACTCGCGGGTCGGCCACCTCGCGCGCCAGGATCGCGCCGATCTCCTGGCGCAGAAGCTCGTCGACCCGGTCCGTGCGCTGGCTCATGGCCGGTCGCTACCGAAGGCTCGCGCGGCTCACCGACTGCTGGGTGAACGCTTCGATGATGTCGCCCTCGGCCAGGTCGTGGAACCCGGCCAGGCCGATGCCGCACTCGTACCCCTGGGCGACGTCGCGCACGTCGTCGCGGAAGCGCCGCAGCGAGTCCAGCTTGTCCGTGGCGATCAGCTTGCCGTTGCGATAGACCCGGACACCCGCCGTGCGCGGGATGTGGCCGTCGGTGACGAACGATCCGGCGATGACCGTGCTCTTGCCCACCCGGAAGATCTGGCGGACCTCCGCGCGTCCCTCCACCTGCTCCACGATCTCCGGCTCGAGCATGCCCTTGAGGGCGGCTTCGATGTCGTCGGTGAGCTTGTAGATGATGTCGTACAGGCGAACGTCGACCTTCTCCGCCTCCGCCGTGCGGCGGGCCTGGGGATCCAGCTTCGTGTTGAAGCCGACGACGATCGCGTTGGATGCCGAGGCCAGGAGGATGTCGTTGTCGGTGATGTCGCCGGTGCCTTCGTGGAGAACGCTGATGCGCACCTCGTCGGAGATGATCTGCCCGAGCGCATGGGTGATCGCCCCCAGCGACCCCGAGACATCCGCCTTGAGGATGATCCGGAGCTCCTTGGACTGCCCTTCCTGGAACTGGTTGAAGAGGTCCTCCAGGGTGGCCTTCTGGCTCGTGCCCGTCTGGGCGACGGCGGCGTTGCGCACCTGCTCCACCATGGACCGGGCCGTCTTCTCGTCCGGGACGACGCGCAGGATGTCGCCCGCCTCCGGAACCTCGCCGAGCCCCAGCACGAGCGCCGCGGATGATGGGCCCGCCTTCTGGATCCGCTTCCCGGCCGCGTTCTCGAGCGCCTTGACCTTGCCGTAGGTCTTGCCGACCACGACGATGTTGCCGATCCGCAGGGTGCCCGTCTGGACGACGACGGTGGCGACCGGGCCGCGCCCCTTGTCCAGCTCGGCCTCGATGATCGTGCCGATCGCCTCGCGCTTCGGGTCTGCCTTGAGCTCCTGGAGGTCGGCGACCAGGTTCACCATGTCGAACAGGTCGTCGAGGCCCTGGCCCGTCTTCGCCGAGACCAGCACGAGCGGGACGTCCCCGCCGTACTCCTCGATCACGACGTTCGCCTCGGTCAGCTCGGTCTTGACCCGATCGGGGTTCGCATCCGGCTTGTCGATCTTGTTGAGGGCGATGATGATCGGCACCTTGGCCGCCCGGGCGTGGGCGATCGCCTCCAGGGTCTGGGGCATGACACCGTCGTCGGCCGCGACCACGATGATCGCGATGTCCGTGACCTTGGCGCCCCGGGCCCGCATCGCCGTGAACGCCTCGTGGCCGGGCGTGTCGAGGAAGACGACCTTCTTGTCGTCCTTGACGATCTCCGACGCACCGATGTGCTGGGTGATCCCGCCGCGCTCCCCCGCCGCGACCGCGGTGCTCCGGATCGCGTCGAGCAGGCTCGTCTTGCCGTGGTCGACGTGGCCCATGACGGTGACGATCGGCGCGCGCGGCACGAGAAGCGTGGGGTCCTCGTCCACGAACAGGGTGACCTTGGTCGCGGGGGCCGGCGCCTCGGCGCCCTCTTCCTCCGCCGCGGCGACCGGCGCCTCGGCCTCGGCCGTCTCGAACCCGAGCTCGGTCGCCACCAGCGACGCGGTGTCACGGTCGATCAGCTGGTTGATCGTGGCGAAGATGCCGCTCTTGATGAGCTCCCGGATCACGTCGGCGGGATTGACCGCCAGGACCTCGGCGAGCTCCTTGACCGTGATCGTCGACGGCAGCACGACGGCGCTGCGGTTGCGCGGCTCGGCGACCGAGACCGGCGTGAAGCCGCCGCCCTCACGGCGCTGCGGCTTGCGGGGTCCGCGGCGGCCGCGGGTCCCGCTCCTGCTCCTGGCCATCAGGCCCCTCCTTCTTGGTCGTCATGGGTTCGGGGTTGGGATACCGCGGTTCCGAGGAACCGCGGTGCTTCGAAGAGGCCGGCCGGGATCGAGACGGCAAGCGCGCGCCGCAACGCCCCCTTCTCGAGGGCCGCCGCCTGGCAGGCAGCGTCGGCGCAGACGTAGGCGCCCCTGCCGGGAGCGCGCCCCGTCGGGTCCACGACGACCGAGCCGCCCGGCGTGCGGACGACCCGCAGGAGCTCGCGCTTCTGGCGAGGCGTCCGGCAGGCGACGCAGGTGCGGGTCGGATGCTGTCGCGCGGGAAGGCCGCCGACCGTGCGCCGCGCTACGGTGCCACCTCCGCCGCCGGGACGTCCGCGGCGTCCGGCGCCTGGACCTCGTCCACCGCCGGGACAGCCTCCGAGTCGACGTGCCCGACGCGCGGGACGGAGGCCGGCTCGTGGGCCTGTGCGTCGCTTCGGATGTCGATACGCCAGCCAGTCATCTTGGCGGCCAGCCGTGCGTTCTGGCCTTCGCGCCCGATCGCGAGCGAGAGCATCTTCTCCGGGACGACGACGTTCGCGATCCGGTGCTCCTCGTCGATGTGCACCGCCACGACCTGGGCCGGGCTGAGGGCCTTCGCCACGAAGACCGCCGGGTCCTCGCTCCATTCGATCACGTCGATCTTCTCGCCGGCCAGCTCGGCGACCACCGCCTGGACCCGTGCCCCGCGCTGGCCGACCGTTGCCCCGACGGGGTCGAGGCCCTCCTGCCGGGACGCGACGGCCACCTTCGAGCGACTCCCGGGCTCGCGGGCGATCGCCTTGATCTCCACGGTGCCGGCGTGGATCTCGGGGACCTCGAGCTCGAACAGGCGGCGCAGGAAGCCCTTGTGGGTCCGGCTCACCAGCACCTGGGGGCCGCGCGGCGCACGCCGCACCTCCAGCACGAACGCCTTGACGTTCTGGCCGATCCGGTAGTGCTCCACGGGCGACTGCTCCGTCGTGGCCAGGATCGCCTCCGCCTTGCCGAGGTCGAGGATGATCGCGCGCGGCTCGACCCGGTTCACGGTCCCCGTGATGAGGTCGCCCTCGCGGCTCGCGAACTGGTCGTAGACGACATCGCGCTCGGCCTCGCGCAGGCGCTGCAGCACGACCTGCTTGGCGGTCTGGGCCCCGATCCGCCCGAACGCGTCCTGCCCCAGCTGCTCCGTGACGATCTCCTCGCCCACCTCGGCGTCCGACTTGATGGCGCGAGCGTCGTCCACGGTCAGCTCGGTGAGGGGATCCTCCACGACGTCGACCACGCGGCGCTCGCGGGTCACCAGCATCTCGCCGCGCTCCGGGTCGATCCGGACGCGGACGTCCTCGTTGCCGGGGATCCGGCGGTACGCGGACTCGATCGCATCCGCGATCGTCAGGATGAGCTGCTCCCGGGGGACGCCCTTCTCCGCGTTGAGCTGAAGGAGGGCGCCCACGAAATCGCGGCTCATGTCGTCCACCTCCCAACTCGTTGTCGACCCCGGGCCGCCGGTCCCTGCCAGCCGAAAGAAAAACGTGGGGGTCACCCACGTCATGGAGCGGCGCGGTCGAAGTTGGACGGAGTATACCCCACCCGGGCCCTGCCCCAGCATCGCGGGTCTCGACGCCCCAGCGTCGCCGGCCGCGCCGCGCCCCGGACGCCGCCGCGCGGCCCGCGCCGGCCCGTCAGTCGCGGGCAGCGACCGCTTCCGCGGCGCTTCCCGGGGTCGGGTAGCGCCGCGCCACGTACTCCTCGAGCAGCTGGATGAATCGCTCCACGATATCGTCGCCGCGATACGTGTCGTACAGCGTGCCGTCGACGAACACGGGTGCCACCGGCGCCTCGAACGTGCCCGGCAGGCTGATGCCGATGTCCGCGTGCTTGCTCTCCCCGGGGCCGTTCACGACGCACCCCATCACCGCGACGCGCAGATCCTCGACGCCGGGGTGGAGCGTGCGCCAGGCCGGCATCCGCTCCTTGAGGTGCGCCTGGATGTCGCGCGCCATCTCCTGGAAGAACACGGACGTGGTCCGTCCGCAGCCCGGGCAGGCGCTCACCTGGGGAACGAAGCTGCGCAGCCCGAGCGACTGGAGGATCTGCTGGGCGACCTCGACCTCGAGCTCCCGCCCGGCTCCCGGCTCCGGCGTCAACGACACCCGGATGGTGTCCCCGATCCCCTCGCTGAGCAGGACGCTGAGGCCCGCCGTCGAGGCGACGATTCCCTTCATGCCCATCCCGGCCTCCGTGAGACCGAGGTGGAGCGGATAGTCGCACCGGGCGGCCAGCCGGTGGTAGACGTCCACGAGGTCGCGGACGCCCGACACCTTCGCGCTCAGGATGATCCGGTCGTGCCGCAGCCCCGTCTCCTCGGCCAGCTCCGCCGAGCGCAGCGCGGACGCGAGCATCGCCTCGATCATGACGTCCCGGCTCTCCCGGGGCGTCGCGAGCCCGGCGTTGGCCTCCATCATCGTGGTGAGGAGGGCCGGGTCCAGCGAGCCCCAGTTGACGCCGATCCGGACCGGCCGGTCGTGCTCGACCGCGACCCGCACGATCGTCTGGAAGTTCTCGTCGTGGCGCTTGCCGCCGACGTTGCCGGGGTTGATCCGGTACTTCGCGAGCGCCCGGGCCATCTCTGGGTAGTCCGCCAGGAGCTGATGGCCGTTGTAGTGGAAGTCGCCCACGATGGGCGTCTCGAACCCCAGGTCGCGGACCTTGCGGACCATCTCCGGGACCGCCGCGGCTGCCGCCTCCGTGTTCACGGTCACGCGGACCAGCTGGGAGCCGGCGCCGGCGAGCCGGACCACCTGCAGGGCAGTCGCGTCGACGTCGGCGGTGTCCGTGTTCGTCATCGACTGGACGACGATCGGGTGGGCGCTCCCGACGGGCACGCCGCCGACATCGACGGACACCGTGCGCCGGCGGACGGGGCGCAACCGATCCACCTCCGTCACGGCGTGCCTCCAGTCACCTGGCGGGCGACATCGAAGACCGTGATCCAGATGAGGAACCCGAACAGGAAGACGAACCCGACCAGGTAGGTGAGGCGCTCGATCGAGATCGCCGTCTCCGCCGATGGGCCAATGCCGCGGAAGCCGGCCCGCCGCAGGACCGCCCCGCCGCGCGCGAACAGGGACCGCAGCAGGATCACCAGCATCCGGCCGCCATCGAGCGGCGGGAACGGCAGGATGTTGACGAGGGCAAGGTTCGCCGACAGCAGGCCCGCGAGATAAAGCGTGAAGATCGGCCCCAGCTGCCAGAAGACGTCCCCGACCTGGACCGCGATCCCGACCGGCCCGCTGACGGGGGGTGCCTGGGTCGGGTTCGACGCCACGGACGAGACGAGCGAGGCCAGGCCGTCGACGATGAGCCGGAACGCGCTGACCGTCCAGGCTGCCCCGGCCTGGACCGCGGCGACCGGGTCACGGCCCGCATAGGCGCCGGTGAAGACCAGGCCCGCGCTCCGGATTCCCAGGGCGCCCTGGGTCGCCGCGACGTCCGGCGGCCGGAGCGTCACCGTCACGTCGCGCTCGGCGCCGCCCACGGCGCGCACGAGGAGCGTGACCGTCTGGCCCGCTCGATCGCGAAGCGCGTTGATCGCGTCCTGGCCCGCCTGCGGGCTCGGCAGGAGGTCGAAGGTCGACCCGTCGATGGCGAGGATCGTCTCGCCCGAATGGAGCCCGGCATTGGCCGCGGGAGATCCGGCCACGACCTCGTCGAAGGTGAGGCCGCCCTGTGGCGTCGCGAACCAGGCGATCGCGGTGAAGATCACGAACGCGACAAGCAGGTTCATGACAACACCGGCGAGCAGCACGAGCAGCTTCTTGGGGAGCGCGGCCACGGCGAAGGAGCGCGGGTCGTCGGAATCGCCGTCCTCGCCCTCGAGCCGCACGAACCCGCCGATCGGCAGCCAGTTGAGCGTGTAGATGGTCTCGCCGCGGTCGCTCAGGACCTTCGCCCGCGGCGGGAACCCGATCCCGAACTCGTGGACGCGCATGCCGAACAGGCGCGCCACCACGAAGTGGCCCAGCTCGTGGACGAGGACGAGCCCGCACAGGATGACCACGAACAGGAGGATCGTGATCGCCCCCTGGATGACCGGCATGGATCCTCCTACGCAGGCCGCTTCGTGCTGGTTCCCGGCCCGGCGAACGTCGCCCGGACCTCACGGTCCAGCGCGACGAGGTCATCGTACCCCGGCTCCTGCCCGGGACCCGTCCCGAAGCGCGCCACCGCGTCCTCGAGCAGGCGCGCGATCCCCGGGAAGTCCAGCGTCCCGTCCAGGAATCGCGCCACGGCAACGTCGTCCGCGGCGATCAGCGCCGCGCTGGCGCGGGACCCGACCATCCCGGCCTCGCGGGCGATCCGGAGGGCCGGGAACCGCGCGACGTCGGGCGACCGGAAGTCCAGCCGGCCGGTTGCCACGAGGTCGGGCGCACCGGCGAGCGACGGCCGGCGGGACGGATACGTGATCGCGTACTGGATGGGCAGCCGCATGTCCGGCGTGCCGAGCTGCGCCTTGAGCGAGCCGTCCACGAAGCGGACCGCGGAGTGGACCACCGACTGGGGATGGACGACGACCTCGATGGCCGCGTAGTCCACGTCGTAGAGCCAGTGCGCCTCGATCACCTCGAGGCCCTTGTTGGCGAGCGTCGCCGAATCGATCGTGATCTTCGCCCCCATGCTCCACGTCGGGTGGCGCAGCGCCATCGCGGGCGTGATGCCGGCGAACGCCTCGGCCGGCGTGTCGAAGAACGGGCCGCCCGACGCGGTGAGCACGAGCCCGGCAACCTCCGTCATCTCTTCGCCGACCAGGCACTGCCAGATGGCCGAGTGCTCCGAGTCGATCGGCCGGAGCCAGCCGAGCGGGCGCGCCAACGGGCCGCGCGGATCGGCGGCGCCGTGCGCGGCGGCGAGCGCCCGCGCCTCCGCCATGACGAGGTGTCCACCCGCGACGAGCGTCTCCTTGTTCGCGGTCGCCACGACCTTGCCTGCCCGGAGCGCCGCCAGCACGGCGCGCAGGCTCACCATGCCGCTGGTCCCGACCACGACGAGGTCGACGTCGTCGCGCGACACCATCTCCACGAGCGCGTCGTCGCCGTGGAGCCGCTGCGTGCCGTCGGGCAGGTCCAGCGGTGTCTCGTCGCCGAGCGCCACCGCGCGGGGCCGGAACTGGCGGGCCTGGGCCTCCAGGAGCGACGCACGCGAGCCGGTCGCGAGCGCCACCACCTTCCACTCGGGGGCCAGCCCGGCCAGCACCTCGAGCGACTGGCGCCCGATCGACCCGGCGGAGCCGAGAAGCGCGACGCCGCGCGGACGGTCAGGCGCCAACGAGGACGACATACGCCACCAGGACGGGCGCGGCGAAGAGGAAGGAATCGATGCGATCCAGGATCCCGCCGTGCCCGGGAATCAGCGACCCGGAGTCCTTGGCGCCGGCCGCCCGCTTCAGGAGGCTCTCGGCGAGGTCGCCCGCCTGGGCCGCGGCGCCCAGGAGCGGCCCCAGGAGGAGGCCCTCGGCCGGGTTGCGCCCGAGGAGCGACAGCATGACCGCGGTCGCGCACGTCGCCGCCACCAGCCCGCCGACGACGCCCTCGGCGGTCTTCCGGGCGGAGATCCAGGGCAGGAACGGGTGCCGCCCGATCGTCAGCCCGACGAGGTAGGCGCCGGTGTCGAAGCTCCAGACGGCGGCCACCAGCAGAAGCGGCCAGGCCCGGCCGTTGCCCAGCAGGGTGGCCGCCGCGCCGGTCAGCCCACCGGGCGCGGCCGCGGACGCGAGGGACGCGAGGGCTGCCAGCAGGCCGACGTACAGCGCCCCGAACGCGGTCGCCGACCAGGCTGCGAAGCCCGCTGCCGGGTCACGCTGGACGAACGCGGCCATTGCGAGCCCGACCACGACGAGCCCGGGCGACACCTCCGTGAGGCGACCCAGCAGCGCGGCGTTCCCGGGATCGCCGACCCGGGCCAGCAGGGGCAGCGCCGCCGTGGCGACCAGGAACGTGGCCCCGATGGCGACGCCGCCGGCAAGCGTCGGCCGTCCGGCGGCGGCCTGGAGCCGCGCCGCCTCGCGCCCGCCGAGCAGTGCCAGCGCCAGCGCCAGGGCGACGATGCCGACGGGGCTGACCGCGAACGCCACGATGACGATCGGGACAATGACGAGCGCGCCCAGGGTCCGCTCGCGCACGGTCGACCGGGTCAGCGCCCGAACCGACGGCCGCGCCCCGCGTACTCCTCGAGCGCCGCGTCGAAGGCGTCGGCGTCGAAGTCGGGCCACAGCGCCGGACAGGAGTGGAACTCCGCGTAGGCGGACTGCCAGATCAGGAAGTTCGAGAGGCGCTGCTCGCCGCCGGTGCGGATCACGAGGTCGGGGTCGGGCAGGCCGGCGGTATAGAGGCGGGCCGCGATCGTCGCCTCGTCGATCTCGTCCGCCGGCGTGCCGGCCGCGACGATGGCCCGCACCGCATCGACGATCTCGGTCCGGCCGGCATAGTTGAAGGCGATGTTGAGGACCAGGCGCGTCCCGCCCTCGGTCGCCGCGAGCGCCTCCGTGATGGAGTCCCGGACATCGGCGGGAACCTCGGCCAGGCGTCCCGCCACCCGGACGCGGACGCCCTGCCGCACGAGCTCGGGCGTCTCCGCGCGGATCGCCTGGTCGAGGAGCGAGAAGAGCCCGGCGACCTCCGCCTCGGAACGGGCCCAGTTCTCGCGGCTGAACGCGTAGAGCGAGAGGACCGAGATGCCGCGCCGGATCGCGTGCTCCACCAGCCAGTGGATCTTGTCGACCCCCGCGCCGTGCCCCTGGAGCTCCGGCACGCCGTGAGCCCGGGCCCAGCGACGATTGCCATCCATGATGATCGCCACGTGCGCCGGGCCGGGGCCGACATCGGGCGGCTCGTCCGTGCCCGGGGCGTGCGACATCGGATGCGCGTCGGGCGGCGCGACCGCGGGCCGGCCCAGCTGGGCGTGGCTCACCTAGACCTCGAGGACCTCGCGCTCCTTCGCTCCGCCCACCTTGTCGACCTCGGCGATCTGGCGGTCGGTCACCTTCTGGAGCACCTCGAGCTCGCGGTGCGCCTCGTCCGTGCCGAGGTCGCCGTCGCGCTCCTCCTTCTTGATCGCGTCGGCGGCCTCGCGGCGCAGGTTCCGGATCTCGACCCGGGCCTCCTCCATGCGCTTGTGGACGCTCTTGACGATGTCGTGGCGGCGCTCTTCGGTCAGCTGCGGGATGTTCAGCCGGACCGCCGTGCCATCGACGTTGGGCGTGATGCCGACGTCGCTCTTCAGGATCGCCTTCTCGATGGCGCCCAGCACGCTCCGATCCCAGGGCTGGATCACGATCTGGTGTGGCTCCGGCACGCTGATCCCGGCGAGCTGGTTGAGCGGGGTGGACGTGCCGTAATACTCGACGTGAATCCGCTCGACGAGCGCGGTGGAAGCCCGGCCCGTTCGAATCCCCTGCAGGTCGCGCTCCAGGACCTCCACGGCCCGCGTCATCTTCGGCTCGATGATCCCGAGGACCTGGCTGCTCATGCGGGGCTACCTCCGGCGGCGATGCGAGTCCCGATCGGCTCTCCCATCGCGGCCCGGCGCACGTTGTCGGGCCGGTTCAGGTCGAAGACGATGATCGGCAGATCATTCTCCATGCAGAGCGAGACGGCCGTCGTGTCCAGGACGGCGAGCCGCCCGGCCAGGACGTCCGCGAACGTGAGCTCCGTGTAGCGGCGCGCCCCCGGATGGGTCACCGGGTCCGCTTCGTAGACCCCGTCGACCTTGGTGGCTTTCAGGAGCACGGATGCGCCGATCTCGACCGCGCGCAGGGCAGCCGCCGTGTCGGTCGTGAAGTACGGGTTGCCGGTCCCTGCCACGAAGATCGCGACCCGGCCCTTCTCGAGGTGACGGATCGCGCGCCGCCGGATGTACGGCTCGGCGACCTCGTTCATCGCGATGGCCGTCATCACCCGCGTGGGGACCCCGACCCGCTCAAGGGCGTCCTGGAGCGCCAGCCCGTTCATGACGGTCGCAAGCATGCCGATGTAGTCGCCGGTGGCGCGGTCCATCCCGCGCGCGGCCGCCGCGAGGCCGCGGAAGATGTTCCCGCCGCCCACCACGATGCCCACCTGAACGCCTGCCGCCCGGGCGGCAGCGATCTGCCCGGCGATGAACGCACAGAATGCCGGATCCACGCCGTACTGGCGTTCGCCCAGCAGCGCCTCGCCGGAGATCTTGAGCAGGATCCGGCCGTAGCGCAGCCCGGCCGCGGCGCCGGCCGTCGCCCCGGCCCCGGCCGCGGCCTCGCTCACAGCTCCTCGCCGAGCGCGTAGCGGGCGAAGCGGCGGACGCGGATGTTCTCGCCGATCGTGGCGATCGCCGACGTGACAAGGTCACCGACGCTCATGTCCGTGTCGCGGAAGGGTTGCTCCATCAGGCACACCTCCGCGTACCACTTGCTGAGCTGGCCGTCCACGATCTGGGGCCGGATGTGCTCCGGCTTCTTCTGGGTGGCCTCGTCCGCCAGCAGGGCGGCCTTCTTCGCTTCCAGCTCCGGGGCGGGGATCCGCTCCACGTCCACGTACGTCGGGTCGAGCCCGGCGACCTGGACCGCGAGATCGTGCACCAGCTTCTGGAATTGCTCCGTCCGCGCGACGAAGTCCGTCTCGCAGTTGACCTCGATGAGGACGCCCACGCGCCCTCCCGGGTGGATGTAGCTGGCGACCAGGCCCTCGCGGGCATCCCGCCCGACCCGCTTCGCGGCCGCGGCGAGGCCGCGCTCGCGGAGGAGGACGACCGCCTTGTCGAGGTCGCCGTCCGATTCCTCCAGGGCATGCTTGCAATCCATGAAGCCGGCGCCGGTGCGCTCGCGGAGCTCCTTGACGTCGCTCGCGGAGATGGTGGCCATCGGTGGGTGCGTCTCCTGTCAGGTGCGGCCGGTGGCGCACGCGCCGCCGGCCCGGCTGAAATCTCTGCGGGTCACTCGGCCGGGATGGCCAGGTCTGCCGGCTCGGCTGCCTCGATCTGCGCGGCGAGCCCGACGCCCGGCAGCAGCGACTCTTCGTCGACGTCCGGTTCGAAGGTGAGCGCGCCCCCGGCCGCCAGCTGCGCCACGAGCTCGTCCGCTGAGGCCAGCTCGTCCGCTGCGAACGCCTCCGCCATCTCGGGCTCGGGCTCCGGCTCGCGGTCGCTCCGGGCGGCCCGCTCGCGGTTGCCCTCGATCGCCGCGTCGGCGATCAACGAGCAGAGCAGTCGGATGGCCCGGATCGCGTCGTCGTTGCCGGGGATGATGTAGTCCAGCTCGTCGGGGTCGACGTTCGTGTCGCCGGTCCCGATGATCGGGATCTCCAGCTTGATGCATTCGGCGACCGCGATCCGCTCCCTGGCCGGGTCGATGATGAAGACCGCGCCGGGCAGGCGCCGCATCTTCCGGATCCCGCCCAGCGAGAGCTTCAGCTTGCGAAGCTCCTCCGAGAGGACCGCCGCCTCCTTCTTCGTCATGCGGTCGAAGTCGCCGTTGAGCTGGCGCGCCTCGAGCTGCTCGAGGAGGCCGAGCCGCTTCTTGATGGTCACGAAGTTGGTCAGCATCCCGCCGAGCCAGCGGCTGGTCACGTAGGGCTGGCCCGCCCGATCCGCCTCCTGGACGATCGGCTCCTGGGCCTGCTTCTTGGTCCCCACGAAGAGGACCTGCTCCCCCCGGGCGGTGGTCTCGCGGATCGCGTCGAGGGCGAGGTCGAGACGCTTGACCGTCTGGGCCAGGTCGATGATGTGGATTCCGTTGCGCTCGGCGAAGATGAACGGGCGCATCTTGGGATTCCAGCGGCGAGTCTGGTGGCCGAAGTGAACGCCGGCCTCGAGGAGCTGCCGCATGGAGACGGTGGGCACGGGGATGGACCTCCTGCTCGGTTGTTCCTCCGCGGGCCCTGCCCCGGGACCGGGCGGCCCGCGGGCTGCCCGGCACCGACCCGAAGCGTGGTCTGGCACCGCGTGTGATCTCGCCGGCCGTGGTCTCGGCACGACGGCGACCGCCGGGAGTCCCGGTGGCCGGGGCGGAGTCTACCACAGGGCCACCTGCCGGCCGCCCGGTCAGGCGCTCCCCGCGCCGGCCGCCGGCCGTCCCGGCGACGCCGCGATCAACCAACCGCGCGATGGTGGCGGAGCCGCGGCGGACCGCCTCGCCACGCGGGCGGCTCCATCACAACGAGATCCAGCCGCACCGGGAGGTCCGGCAGGGCCGTCCCGTCGGGGAGCCGGCCGGCGCCCAGGAGCCGCCCCAGGCCGACCCGCAGCCTGGTGAGCTTTCGGTGGTCCAGCGTCTCCTCCGGGAGCCCGAAGTCGCGCCGGCGGCGCCAGCGCACCTCGACGACGACGAGGCAGCGCTCCGGGCCCGGGTCGACGGCGACGAGGTCCAGCTCCGACCGTCCCGCGCGCACCTGCCGGCCGAGGACGACCCAGCCCCGGGCGACCAGCTGGGCGGCGACGTGCGCCTCCGCCGCGTCACCGGCCCGCTGGGCGGACGTCCGCCGCGCGTTCGGAGGGATCGGGGCCATGCCCCACCCTACCCGACCGGGATCACCGCCGCCTTACCGTGGGAGGAGCGAGCTCAGCCGACCGCCGCCGGCCGGATGTTCTGGTTCAGGTGGAAGATGTTGTCGGGATCGAGCCGGCGCTTGAGCCGGGCCAGCCGCGCATACGTCGCGGACCCATACGCGTCGCGGATCCGGTCCTCGCCCTCCGAGCCGAGGAAGTTCACGTAGACACCGTCGGTCCACGGAGCCACGGCGCCGAAGGCACCCCGTGCCCAGGCGATCCCGGCCTCGTCCCCGTCCGCCCGGTCCCACGTGCCGATGATGTTGAGCGTGAACGCCGCGTCTCGATGGGCGAACGCGGTCGCCTGCCGCCCGATCCTGGCGACCGCGCCTCCCATCTGGTGCAGGTGCACCTGCCCGAAGGGGACGGGCTTGCGGTCCGACCACTCCAGCAGCGTCGTGAGGAACGCGGGCTCAAGGGAGCGGAGGTATCCGGACTTCCAGTACTGCCGCTGGCCGTCCGGCGCCGTCGGGTCGAGCATCGTCTGGAGGACGTTGTACGGCATCGGCCCGAGCAGGTCGGCGCTGGGCCCGAGTGCCTTGACCGGCCGCAGCGCGCGCTCGCCGGCCGCCGGGTCGCCGGCGTGGCAGGCGGCGAGCGCGATCGCCGGGCGGCCCTGGAGGTCGGCTGGCACGAACGGCGCGGGCGGAGCCGTGATCATGGCCGCGACCAACGTCAGGTCGTGGTCGGCGGAGGCCGAGAGCTCCCCGAACGCCTGGAGCACCTCCGCCGCCCGCGCGGCCGGGAACATCGCCATGCCGCCGGTCACCGTCGTCACCGGGTGAACGCGGAACGTCATCGACGTGACGACCCCGAAGTTGCCCCCGCCGCCACGAAGGCCCCAGAGGAGGTCCGGGTCCCCATCCGCACCCGCCCGGACGACGGTGCCGTCCGCGGTCACCACGTCGGCACCGACGAGGTTGTCGCAGGCGAGCCCGTGGCGGCGCTGGAGCCACCCGATCCCGCCGCCGAGCGTGAAACCGGCGACGCCGGTCGTCGAGACGAGACCGCCCGTCGTGTGGAGCCCGGCGTCGGCAAGCGCGGCGTCGAACGACCCCCACGTGTGGCCTCCGCCGATCCGCGCAACGCCGGCCGCCGGATCGAGGTCCACGGACCGCATCCGTGACAGGTCGAGCACCAGCCCGTTGTCACAGGTCCCGAAGCCGGCGACGTTGTGGCCGCCGGAGCGCACGGAGATCGCGAGCCCGGCCTCGCGGGCGAACCGGATGCCCGCCGCGACGTCGGCGTTCGATTCGCAGCGCAGGATCGCGGCCGGATACCGGTCGATCATGCCGTTCCAGACGCGTCGCGCGTCGCCATATTCCGGGTCGCTCGGGCGCACGAGGTGCCCGGAGACCTGGCTGACAAGGGCCGTCAGGGCACTCTTGGGCAGGTCCCGGCTGGTCGTCTCCTGGTCGGACATCCCATCGCTCCTTCACATCGGCTGGTCGTGTTCGCCTGCCTCGGACATTGCGACGCGAGGGCTATGCCCGTCAGCGACGTTGGCACCGGCGGCGGGGAACCTTTGCTCCTCACGGCGTCGTCGGCCACGACTCCTCGTGCAGACGTTCCGGCGCCAGCAGCACGACTCCGTCACGTCCCGTCTCGACCAGGCCGGCGACCCGGAGGTCGCGGAGCACCCGGACCACGACCTCCCGACTCGTCCCGACGGCGTCGGCGAGGGCCGCCTGCGAGATATGCGCGACGAGGGGTCCCGCACCTCGGGCGGGCTGAGCGATGTCGAGCAGATGTCGCGCGACCTTCTGGCGGAGCCCCGAGAAGGTGCTCCCGACGAGCTCGCCCTGGTACGCGATGATGCGGTCCGAGAGCTCGGCCAGCAGCGCGGCGGCGATCGCGGGATCGGTCGTCGCCAGCTCGTGCGCACGGCCAGGTCGAAGGGCGACGACTCGCGTGTCGCGCAGCGCCACCGCCGCGACGACATTCGGGAGCACCGAGAACAGCGACCCGAACCCAAGCTGGGCCCCGCTCCGCGCATAACGGATGGTCGCCTGGCGGCCGTCGGGTGACGACGCGACGATCCGCACGAGACCGCTGACCACCAGCATCGCGAACGGAGGGCCGCCCTCCGGATGGATGACGCCGCCGGCCGGGACGACGACGTCAAGCGCATCGTCGAGCAGCCGCACCAGCGACGCGGCCGGGACCCGGCGGAGGAACGACAGGCGGACAGCAGCGGCGATCTCGGGGTCGTCGAGCGCCGCATCTGGCGGCCGTGCCCCGGGTCGTGGAAGGAGTCCGCTCATCCGTGGATCCTCGTG
>CAZKXK010000010.1:0-20676 GCA_964556585.1 uncultured Anaerolineaceae bacterium | reverse complement strand
ACGAAGTCACCCCGCGCATCGACCGCATCGAAGGTCGTGGCCGTCCCGCAGTCGATGACGACCGCGGGCCGGCCAAGGAGATGGGCCGCGGCGTACGCGTTGACCAGCCGGTCTGGCCCGACCTCACCCGGCTGGTCGACCTCGATGGCCATCGGGATCGTGTCGGCGCCGGCGACCAGGGACGGGATCCGTCGCCGCGCGGCGATCTGCCCGATGGCCTGCTCCAGGGCCGGGACCGTGCTCGAGATCGCCACCGCCGCAACCGCGGACAGGTCCTGCCCGTCGAGTCGGAGCAGGTCTTCGATCAGGACCTCCAGCTCGTCGGGCGTCCCGCGGGGACGGGTCGCCGCGCGCCGCGACGCGAAGAGGACGCCGTCGCGGGCCAGGGCGAGCCTGACGTGGGTGTTACCGGCATCGATCACGAGGAGCATGCGGCGATCATAGGGCCGGTCGCCACGGGCGCGTTGCGCCCACCGAGAGCGGCCGGGAGAAGGATGCCGAATCGCGACCGGGCGGGCTGCACCCGGCGCCGCGGCCTGCGTTACGATCGCCCGGTCCGCGGCCCGACCCGGGACAGGCCGGTCGGCGGCCCGTCGCAGCCGTCGCAGCCGGCCACGGAATGGCAGGAGGGGCCCAATGGCGCGTCCGATCCCGGCGAGGTTCTACGTCAACAGCGGAATCGTCTCGTCGCGAACGGACATCCACAACCTGCTCCGGCCGCTCGTGAAGCAGACCGTCGGCTACCGCTACTTTCGCGGCCGGGACCTGGTCGCGTCGGGGACCGGCTGGGTGGAGCGGGTCGTGATCGACGAGCCGGAGACCTCGAGCTACTTCACGCCGATCTCGATCTGCCTCAACGTCGATTCGTTCGAGCACCTGGACTTCGAGACGCGGCCGGACCAGCTCATCGTCTACACGCTGGTCGAAGGCGACGAACGCGTCGTGCTGGAGTACGCGCCTGCCGGCGAGCGCGATTCGACCGCGCCGGTGCCCGGCCAGCTTTCGTTCGACACGAGCGGCTTCGTCCAGATGGAGCTGCTGGCAGCGCCCGACGACGAAGAGGGCTGAACGTCGTTCGGCGCCCGCGGCCACCTTGGCCCGACCGGGCCGTGACCCTCGCTAGGACTCTTCGCGCACGTACGGGACCCCGAGCGCGGCCGGCGTGCCGATGCGTCGCTGGGCCAGGGTCGTCGATGCGACCGCCAGCACCACGACGGTCATGATGTAGGGAAGTGACGAGAAGAACTCGGACGGGAGCTGGACGCCGTTCGCCTGGAGGGTGAACCCCAGGCTGGAAAGCGCACCGAAGAGATAGGCGCCCACCACGAGCAGGTCGGGCCTCCAGAACGCGAAGATCACGAGCGCGATCGCGATCCAGCCATCGCCCGCGGTGAGCCCGTCCGTCCAGATCGGCGCGATCGCGAGCGTGAAGTAGGCGCCGCCGAGCCCGGCGAACGCGCCGCCGATGATCGTGTGCACGTAGCGGTACCGCGTGACGTTGATCCCCATCGCATCCGCCGAGCGCGGCGACTCGCCGACCGCCCGCAGGTACAGGCCGAAACGGGTGCGGAACAGGTAGTACGTGACGAGCGCGACGAGAACCCAGGAGAAGTACACGAAGGCATCCTGGTTGAACAGGATCGGGCCGACGATCGGCACGTCCGAGAGCCCGAGCACGTCGAGCTTGACCAGCTGGTGCACGCCGTGCTGCCCACCCACGCCCCAGACGTGCCCCGCGTACGACGAGAGCCCGATCGTCCCGGCAAAGATCGTCAGCGCCAGCCCGGAGACGATCTGGTTCACCCGGACCGTGATCGAGAGGAAGGCGTGGATGAGTGCCAGGGCCGCCCCGGCCAGCGCCGCCGCGATGATGGCCGCGATGAGAACGGCCAGACCCGGTCCGCCGAGCGTCTGCGACACGAAGAACGCCGTGACGGCACCCATCAGCATCATCCCCTCGACGCCGAGGTTCAGGACGCCGGAGCGCTCGGCGAGCAGCTCCCCCAGGCCCGCCAGCACGAGCGGCGTGCCGAAGGCGATGGCCGAGACCGCGACGGAGACGACGAGATCGACGTTCATGAAGCCACCTCGGCTCCGGCCTCATCGTCCATGCTCCGGTCGGGCTCCGGGGGCCGGCCGAGCCGGATCCGGTAGCGACCCAGGAACTCCCCACCGAGCACGCTGAACAGGATGATGCCCTCCATGGTCCCGACCAGGCCGATCGGGAAGGTCGGCCCCTGCAGGGCGAAGCCGGCGTTGGTCAGCGCACCGATCAGGATCGAGACGATCACGACCGCCAGCGGGTTGTACATCGCCAGTGCCGCGACGACGATCCCCGTGTAGCCGTAGCCGGCCTGCTGCAAGCCGCGCGGGTCGAGCACATGTCCGAAGTCGCCGATCTGGCTCGCGCCGCCGATCCCGGCCAGCGCGCCGGACAGGGCCATCACCGTGACAATCGTGCGCCTGGTGCGCATCCCGGCGTAGTTCGCGGCGGTGCTCGAATCCCCCATGACACGCATCTCGAATCCGAAGCGGGTCCAGCGAATGAGCGCCAGGAGGCCGACGGCGAGCACCACCCCGGCGATGAACCCGAACGGCAAGGTGAACGAGCCGAGGACCATTCCGGGCCAGTCGGCAGCCGGCTGGAGGTACTTGCCCTGGGGGAAGACGAGCGCGCTCGGCGAGGTCGTGTCGCGCCAGAAGGACGTGCTGTCGTAGATCAGGTAGTACATGAACAGGCCGGCGATGTAGTTGAGCATCAGCGAGACCAGGATCTCGTTGGTGCGCAGGTAGGCGCGCAGCAGGCCCGGGATCATGGCCCACAGGAGGCCGGCCAGCGCGCCCCCGAGGATCATCGCCAGGATCAGCAGTGGCTGCGGCAATCCGCCCAGCAGGAGGCCCACGCCGGAGGCGCCCACGGCGCCCATGTAGAGCTGCCCTTCACCGCCGATGTTCCAGACGCGCATCCGGAAGGCGAGCGCAACGGCAAGACCGGTGAACAGGAGGGGCGTCGCGTATACGAAGGTCGCCGTCACGGCGCCGGCAGACGTGAAGGACGCCTCGTAGATCTGCCGGTAGGTGTCGAGCGGGTCGTGCCCCGACACGGCCAGCACGATGCCGGCGATGATCGACGCCATCACGAGCGACACGATCGGAAGCGCGACTCGCTGCCACCGCGGGGTGACCAGGCTGCGCTCGATGCTGATCACGATGCCGCCCCGGCCATCATCAGGCCCAGGTGCTCGTAGCTCGCGGTTGCGGCCTCCACGATGCCAACCACCCGGCCTTCGTAGAGGACGGCGATCCGGTCGGACAGCTCGACGATTTCATCGAGATCCTCGCTGATCAGCATGATGGCGGCCCCCTGCTTCGCCGCATCGACGAGCACGCCTCGAACGTACTCGGTGGCACCGACGTCGAGCCCGCGCGTCGGTGAGGCAGCGATCACCAGGCGTGGCCCGGACGACAGCTCACGGGCCAGGACGACTTTCTGGACGTTGCCCCCGGAGAGCTGGCGGACGAGCGTGCCGGGACCGGGCGCCCGGATGTCGAAGCGCGCCATGAGCGCGGTCGCCTGCGTCTCTGCCCGCCCCATCAGGAGGATGGGCCCGGCATGCGGGCTGCTGCTCCGGTAGGACTTCAGGATCAGGTTCTCCGCCACGGACAGGTTCGGCGATACGCCGGTCCCCATGCGATCCTCGGGAACGTTGGCCACGCCCCGGTTGATGGCGTCCCGGGGATCGCCGGACGCCACGTGCTCGCCGCCGATCCGGATCGTCCCCTGCGTGAACGGCCGGAGCCCGGCGACGACCTCCGCGAGCTCGCGCTGCCCGTTCCCGGACACGCCCGCGATCCCGAGGATCTCGCCGGCCGCGATCTCCAGGGAGACGTCCTTGAGGGCATCGATCCCGAAGTCCCCCCGGACATGCACGCCTTCGAGGGCGAGCACGGGAGGTTGGGCGGGCGCCGGCCTTGGCTCAGCCCCGGCTGCCCGGGGATGCACGTCGAACGACATCTCGTGGCCGACCATCAGCCGGGCGAGCTGCCGCGCGTCCGTCGCGGCGATGTCGAGCGTGGTGATCGAGCGGCCCTTGCGCAGGATCGTCGTTCGGTCGGCGATCGCGAAGACCTCGGGCATCTTGTGGGAGATGAAGATGACGGTGCTGCCCTCGGCGACCATCTCCCGGACGCTCGAGAACAGCTGGTCGATCTCGGCCGGGGTCAGGACCGTCGTCGGCTCGTCGAGGATGAGGATGCCCGCGCCGCGGTAGAGCGCCTTGAGGATGTCGACCCGCTGGCGCTCGCCGAGCGACAGCTGCCAGATCCTGGCCTTCGGGTCCACGGCCATGTGGTACCGCGCGGCGATCTCCTCGATCTCCGCCTCGACCGTGCGGGCGGAGAAGGTCATCCCGCCGTGACGCGACCAGCCCAGGACGACGTTCTCGGCGACCGTCAGGCTGTCGACCAGGCTCAGGTGCTGGTGGACCATGAAGATCCCGGCTGCCTGCGCCTCGTGCGGGGAGTGCAGCCGGACCGGCTTGCCGTTGATGCGGATCTCGCCCTCGTCCGGCCGGTAGAGCCCGGTCAGGATGTTGCAGAGGGTGGTCTTCCCCGCGCCGTTCTCCCCCAGCAGCGCATGGACCTCGCCAGGTCGCGCCTCGAACGAGACGCGGTCGTTGGCGACCACGCCGCCCGCGAAGCGCTTGGTCACGCCAACGGCCGCCACCGCCGGGTTGGCCCCGGCAGTGGCGGATTCGGCGGCTGCCGGGCTGACCCCGACGGCGCGGATGTCCAAGGTCACTCCTTCGAGGAGTCGGGCCCTGTCAGGCTGGGTTCTCGGGTCAGCCCTTGGGGCTGCCGATGACGCCCTTCACGAACCAGCTGAGCGCGTACTTGTCGTTGACGGTCAACGTCGTACCAGCGGGCACGCCGACTGTCCCGTCCTGCTTGGTGATCGGCCCGGTGAACGGGTCAAAGGTGCCTGCCTTGATTGCGTCTTCCTTGGCGGTGATGGCGGCCTGGGTCGCCGCATCGACCGACTTGCCGAAGGGGGCCATGACGATGAAGTTGTCGTTGAACCCGCCGTAGTAGAAGTGGCTCTTCCAGGTGCCATCCATGGCGGCCTGGACTTCCTGCGTGTAGTAGGGACCCCAGTTGTAGGTGGTTGCCGTCAGCCACGCATCGGGCGCGAACGACGTCTGGTCGGAGTCGTAGCCGGTCCACTTGAGACCAGCCGCCGCGGCGACCTGGCCCGTCGTCGGGCTGTCCTGGCCGTCACCGAGCACGTCGACGCCGGCGGCGACGAGGCTCTCGGCCGCCGAGCGCTCGGTCGCGGGCGCGAACCAGGTGTTGGTCCAGACGACCTTGACCGTGGCGTTCGGGTTCGTCGCCTGGGCGCCCATGGTGAACGCGTCGATCTCGCGGATGACTTCGGGGATCGCGAACGGCGCGACGAAGCCGATCTTGCCGGTCTTGGATGCCGCCCCGGCGGCCATGCCGGAGAGGTAGTCCCCGTCCTCGCCCGCGCCGTAGTACTCGGAGAGGTTGGTGGACATCTCGGTCCCCGTGGCCTGCTCGAACAGCACGTTCGGATACTGCTTGGCGGCGGCGACCATCGCGTCCTGGTAGCCGAACGAGGTCGCGAAGATGATGTTCGCGCCCTGGTTCACGAGCTGGGTGATGACCTGGGCGGTCTGCGGGCCTTCCGGTACGTTCTCCTTGAACAGCGTCTGCACGCGCCCACCGAAGGATGCCTCCATCGCGAGGCGTCCGACGTCATGGGCGTGCGTCCAGCCGGCGTCGCTGGCGGCGCCCACGTAGATGAACGCGGCCTTGAACGGGTTGCTGGTGGTCCACTGGCTCCCGGCGGCTGATGCGGCCGGGGAGGCTGCCGCTGCCGAGGGTGCAACCGACGCGGCTGCAGCCGCCGACGCGGGAGCGGCCGCCGACGCCGGCGCGACCGATGCGGGTGCCGGTGTCGAGGACGAGCTGCACGCCGCCAGCAGGGCCGCGACGACCCCGAGCACGGCGGACAACCGGATGGTTCGCCTGGTTCCGTTCACAGAGCTCCTCCTTGATTGCCAAAGATCGTGCCCAGCCCGATGGGTCACAGTCTGGCCCATCGGGCTCGCGCCGGGGGTCTGAATCGGCGGAACCCCGGCGTCACGCGTGAGGTCCGCCACGCCCCGGTTCTGGGCTCCTCACCGGCAACGGGATGCCGCCGAGGGGCCGGCCGGCCACGCTTCTTCGTCTCCTCCACGCGATCCCCGGGCCGGGTGGACGGCCGCGGGCAGGTGCGACACGGGACGCAGCGACATCGCACCATGGGTCCCGTCCCGGGTGCGATCGTCCGTCTAGGATAGCCGTCCGCGATCCGTCCGATGGGGCGTCAGCGTCCGGGCTGGTGTCGTTTGGGATACCCTTCCGCGGATGTTCGAACGCACCGCGCTGCCTGCCGGGCCGCGTGTCATCACCGCACGACTGCCGGGCGCCCGCTCGTTCACCGTCGAGGCACACGTCCTGGCCGGCTCGCGCCACGAGGCTCCCGGACAGGCGGGCTGCGCCCATTTCATGGAGCACCTGTCGTTCAAGGGTACGCACGCGTACCCGACGACCCGTGCCCTCTCGGAGGCCGTGGAGGGTTTGGGCGGGACCTTCAATGCGTCGACGGACCGCGAATCGACCGTCTACTACGTGCGGGTCCCCACCCGCCACGCGGCGACCGCGATGGAGGTGCTGGGTGAGCTCGTGGTCCGGCCGAACCTCGACGAGGCAGAGATCGAGAACGAGCGTGACGTCATCGTCGAGGAGATTCGCTCGTACCTCGATGATCCCGCCGAGCACGTGAACGTGCTCTTCGACCTGGCGATGTTCGACGACACGCCGCTCGGGCGCGAGATCGCCGGTTCCGAGGAGGGTGTCCGGGCGCTTCCCGCGGCCGCCATCCACGAGTTCTGGAGGGCACACTACCGGCCCTCCAACGTCGTCATCGCGGCGTCGGGCGACCTGGCCCATGATCGGGTCGTCGAGCTCGCGGCGGCCGCCTTCGGAACCGGAGTCGGTTCCCCGCCCGGGTACCTGCCCGCCCCCCCGATCCCCGCCGGGATGCGCAGCCTGCGGGCGACCCGGCCGGCCACCCAGGCCCAGCTCGTGGTGGGCGTCCCGGCGCCGCCCCGGGATCACCCGGACCAATGGACGCTCTCCGTCCTGAACGCCGTGCTCGGGGACGGCATGTCGAGCCGGCTCTTCCTGGAGGTCCGCGAGGAGCGCGGCCTCGCCTACGATGTCGGGAGCTCCACTGTCGAGTACAGCGACGCGGGCGTGCTTTCCGTGTATGCCGGCGTCGACCCGGGACGGATCAGGCCGACCATCACGGCGGTGCTTGCCGAGCTGGCCCGGCTCAGGGACGAGGACGTGCCGGACCAGGAGATGGCGAAGGTCAAGGCGTACCTGGCCGGGCGCCTGGAGCTTCGCCTGGACGAGACGCGGTACCTCGCGTCCTGGATCGGCACGCAGGAGGCGCTCCACGATCGGGTCCTCACCCCGGAGCAGGCGCTCGCCGCGATCGACGCCGTGAGCGCCGCCGACGTTCGCGGGCTGGCCGGCAGGCTCTTCGTGGATGAGGCCCTTCGGCTTGCCATCGTCGCCCCCGCCGGGAAGGGCCGCGGGCTGGAGCCGGCGCTGCGGCTCCCCGTTGGCCGTGCGGTGGTCCGCGCATGACCGGGCTGCCGGTTGACGCGGCGCCGGCGACCGCGCTCCGGCTTGCCCGGCTCCACCTCCGCACGGGCATGCTGCGCCTGGCCCGCCTCGAGCTGGAGCAGCTGGCCGGTGCGGCGGCGCTCGACACCGAGGGGATCCTTGACCTTGCGGAGGTCCGCTGGCGCACCGGCGACCTGCGTGGCGCCGCCGAGGCGGCGGGCGCCTGGCTCGACGCGGGGGCTGTTGGGGCGGCGCCGGGCGGGGCCGACCCCGACGCTCCCCGGGTGTTGCCGGCCGGGGCCGATCCCGACCTCGCCCGGGCTGCCGACCGCGACGCGCCGGACCGATCCCGTGCGCTGGCGCACGCGATCGTCGCGGAGGGCCTGGCTGTTCGGGGCCGCCACGACGATGCCTCGCTGCACGTGATGGCCGCGCTCGACGCACTCGCCGGCCGGGCTGGCGGGACGGTGGAGGCGGATCTCGATGGCCTGTTCGCGGGGATCCCCGCCCGGTCCGACGCGTGGCCGGCCTTCGCGCCGGGCGTGGTGCCGGACGACCTGGAGCGGGAGCCGGCCACGGGGGCAGCGCGTCGCCCGGCCCGCCGTCCGGCCGAGCGCACGGCCGGGGAGCGGCCGGAGGCCCAGGGCGGCGAGCCGGCGCTCGCCCCGTCGACGGGCCCGTCGGCGGACGGGACCATGGCCGACGTGGCCATGACCGACGAGATCATCGCGGCCGCTGGCGAGCGGCTTCGCGCGGGCGACGACACGCCGGCCGCCGTCCTGCTCCTGCTTGCGCTCCGAGCGACGCCCGCCCGTGCCGGCGAGATCCTCCAGCGGGCCGACGCCGCGCTCGCCGCGCGCCCCGGGTCGGCGCTCCTCCTCGCGCGCGCGGAAGCACTCCAGGCGCTCGGCCGCACCGAGGCCGCCGCGATCGCCTACGCTGTTGCCGATGCACACGCCCGGCGGGGCGAGGCGGCGCCGCCCCCGGCGCTCGGTCCGGGTGCACCTGGTCTCATCGATGCGCCGCCGGCCGCCCCGGACGCGGCCCCTTCTCCCGATCCTGACTGGAGCTCGCCATGACCGAACGCAGCCTCGTCCTCATCAAGCCCGATGGCGTCCAGCGCCTCCTGGTCGGCCGGGTCATCGCCCGCTTCGAGGACCGCGGGCTGAAGCTTGTCGGGCTGAAGCTCCAGCAGGTCAGCCGCGAGCTCGCCGAGCGCCACTACGCCGTTCACCGCGACAAGCCGTTCTTCCCGGGGCTCGTCGCGTTCATCACCTCCAGCCCGCTCGTTGCCATGGCCGTCGAAGGTCCGAACGCGATCGGAGTCGTCCGCTCGATGGTCGGGGCGACGCGGCCGTGGGAGGCCGCCCCGGGCACCATTCGCGGCGATCTCGCGCTCGAAGTCGCGCAGAACCTGATCCATGCCTCGGACGGGCCCGAGACCGCCGAAGCCGAGCTGGAGCTCTGGTTCCCCGAGGGAACCCTCGCGTACGCCCGCGAGATCGATCGCTGGGCGCTCGCTTCCGGAGGCTGATCAGCCGCCCGCGACCGGGGGGAGCGCAGCCAACCCGGGCAGGCGGGCCGCCGCCTCGATCCCGAAGGCTCCGACGGCGACCAGGCAGGCCAGCCCCGCCAGCATGAGCACCGCGAAGGCGCGGAGCGGGACGCGGTTGAGCTCCAGGGCCGGCCGAGCGTCTTGCCCTGCCACCGAGATCCGCACCCGGATCCTGCCCATGATCGCGCGAGCGGTCGCCAGCCCGCCCGCCGGCACGCTGCCACCCGTGCCCGCGGACCCGATCCCGGGCTCCGACCGCGCCGGGAGGCGAGGCAGCTCGCCGGGCGCCCCGGCGACGACGGCGGACGGGCGACCGGCACCCACGCCGAGCATCCGGCAGATCGCCAGCCCCGTGCCGAGGGAGCCGGCGTAGCCGAGGAGCAGCGCGGGCCCGGCCGTGGCGGACTGCAGCACGGCAAGCCGCGAGTCCCAGGCGAGCAGGCCGGGCCAGCCGACGGCCGCCACGAGGATCCCCGCCAGGGCGACCCCGAGGGCCGGCGCGCGACGGAGCCAGCCGCCCGTGTCGCGCAGGCGCCCCGTGTCGAACGCGGCCCGGAAGGCGATCGTCCAGCCGATGAGGGCGGTCCTGGTGGCGGCGAACACGAGCAGCCAGCCGCGCGCCGCGTCGCGGGCGGCCGGATCGAGGGCTGCCAGGGCGAGCAGGGCGAGGCCGGCATCCGCCACGATCGTGTAGGCGACCACGTGCTCCACCTCGTCCTGGACGAGCGCGGCCAGCGTGCCGAACAGGAGCGTCAGGAGCGCGAGCGCGACGATCAGGCCGCGCTCCGCGCCGAGGCCCGACGCGTACGGCCCCAGCGCCGAGGGCGCCCAGCCAATGATGATCAGCCCCCAGGCGGCCGGGAGCCACGCGCCAAGGACGGGAAGCGCCGCGGACGGCGCCACGTCGGCCAGCCGCGAGACACGGGCATGGAGCGGGATCGCCCCGAAGCGATGCGCCATCACGAGCGCCATGCCGACGAGCACGAGGGACGCGGCAGCCGGCTCGGCGACCCGGCCGACGCCGCTCGTCGCCGGCACGATCGCGGCCGCGATGACGCCGATGACCGTGCTGGTCGCGGCGCCGCGCAGCTCGCGCATGAGCGCCCGGACCCGCGAGGGTGCAGCGGGGCTGGCGAGCGCGAGCGTAGCGGCGGCGCCCGTCGCGGCGCCGGCCGCGAGCAGCGCCGCCGGCGCGCCCGCGAGGCCGAGGGCGAGGCCGATCCCAGCAGCACCCCCGAGCAGCACCCCCGGCGCCGACGGCTGCCACGTCGCGAGCCGGGCAACGATCAGGACGAGAAGCCCGCCGCCGAGGCATAGGCTCAGCACCAGGCGCAGGTAGGCGTCTCCACCGAGCGCTCCGCCGCCGAGCTGAAGTGGGTCGTCGGCGCGGATGACCGTGGCGGAGCCGAGGGCCACGATCACCGCGGCGAACCCGACCAGGGTTCCCGCGTGACGCCTGCCGCGGACGAGGGTCGCGACCACGGCCCCGGCGAGCGCGATCGCCGCGAACGCCAGGACGCTCATCGAAGCTCGGCGCCGGAACGGCTGCCGGTTGCCCGGCCGGCGAGCGGGTCGTCCGGGATGGCCGTGCCGCCGGTCGCCGTCACGGAACCCGCGGCCAGCGCGCCGGCGGCCGCGGCGAGCACCACGAGGGCGACCCCGGCGGCGATCCCCGTCAACGGGTCTGGCGTGCCCGCTAGCGCCTCCGCGACCAGGGAGGCGCCGCCGACCAGCACGATGAGCGCGGTGCCGAGCCGGAACACATCGCGGGTGACCGCGATCGGCCCGACCGCGACCGCGACGGCGGCGAGGCCCGCCGCGAGTGCGGCCTCGGGGCCGCCGCGGGGCAGCGACAACGCGGTCGCGCCCAGTCCCACGGCGAAACCCGCGGCCGCCGTGGCAATCGCCGCGAGTGGGCCCAGGGGCGGCCCGAGGGGCTCCGCCAGGCGGCGCGCCGCGCTGAACATGAAGAACGCGGCCAGGATCCCGGCCGCCGCGCCAAAGGCAAGGGACAGGGGCTGGGGCAACGGGTCCGCCACGAACGGCGTGATGGCCAGCATTCCGGCGAGGCCCAGGGCGGCGATCCTGGCATCGCGCGCCCCCGTCGCGACCGCCGCCCCGATGGCGGCGAGGACGCCGGCGGCGATCAGGAGCGGCGTCACGGAACGGCGGGGCTCGGACTCGCGTGGCCGTTGCCGACGGGGGCAGGGTAGGTGGGCGTCTGGATGATGCCGAACGTCGAAACCGGCCAGTAGCGCAGCCAGGCCCGCCCGATCACGTTGCTGATCTGGATCGTGCCGAAGGACCGGGAATCCGCCGACGCTTCGCGGTGATCGCCCATCACGAACAGCTGGCCGCTCGGGACGATCCACGTCGCCGGCTCCTGCGCCGCGGTCGTGGGCTGCAGATCGTAGGTGTACGGCTCGTCGAGCTTCGTCCCGTTGACCCAGACGGCGCCGTCACGGACCTCGATCGTGTCGCCCGGCAGGCCGATCACGCGCTTGATGAAGGGCGTGTTCTCGGGTCCCTCCGACCAGCCGGCGGGAGGCTGGAAGACCACGATGTCCCCCCGGCTGTAGGGCTCGAAGCGCGGCGTCAGCTTGTCGACCAGGACGTACTGGTCCGGCTGCAGGGTGTTCTCCATCGACACCTGCTCGACCCGGTAGGGCTGGGCAACGAATGTCTGGATCACGAAGAAGATGATGAGGGTAAGAACGAGCGTCTCGACGATCTCGAAGAGACACCCCAGGGGGCGCTTGGTCACAAGTCCGGCAGTATAGGGGCTGGCGTGGGGCGGCGCCCCGGACCGGCCGGACCTGGGCCGTGGAGGATCGATGCACAAGCCCGCTACCGACACACCGCAGGACCGGTCGGCGCTGCTCCGTGCGCGCGCGGCGTCGTACGCGGCCGTGGCGCTGGCGAACATCGGCCGGGAGTTTCCGGCCGACGTGTGGCAGATCGTCCGCGGCCCGGATGACCTGCCCGGCCGGCCGCGTGATCGGACCCCGGTCTTCTACGGCAGCTACGACTGGCACTCCAGCGTGGAGATGCACTGGCTCCTGGTGCGGCTCCTGCGCGCCGTTCCCGCCGCGATCCCAGCCGGCGAGATCCGCGCCGTGCTGGAGTCACGCTTCGCCGCCGCGGCGCTCGCCGCCGAGGCCCGCTTCATCGCGCACCCGGACAACCGGAACCGCGAGCGGCCGTACGGCTGGGGATGGGGCCTGGCGCTGGTCCACGAGCTGGCCACCTGGGACGACCCGGACGCGCGTCGCTGGTCGGCCCGCTTCGATCCGCTCCGGCAGGCGCTGGAGGGCAACTTCCTCGGCTGGCTCCCGCTCGCCACGTACCCGGTTCGCCACGGCGTCCACGCGAACAGCGCGTTCGCGATCTCCCTGGCGCTTCCCTGTGCACGCGACCGGGCGGCGGCAGGCGAGCCCGGCCTGCTCGATGCCATGGTCGGCGTGTGCGAGCGCTGGTACGCGGCCGATGGCGACTACCCGGGCGCCTGGGAGCCGTCCGGGTTCGACTTCCTGTCGCCGGCCCTGACCGAGGCCGAGCTCATGGCCCAGCTCCTTCCGGGCCCGGCCTTCGGAGCCTGGCTGGACCGCTTCCTGCCCGGCCTGGCCGCGGGGGAGCCGCGTGCGCTCTTCACGCCGGCCGTGGTCTCGGATCCGCGCGACGGCCACATCGCGCACCTGCACGGGCTCAACGCCAGCCGCGCGTGGTGCTGGCGGCGGCTCGCCGACGCGCTCCCGCCCGACGACCCCCGGGCCGCAGTGGCCCGCGACGCGATGGCCCGCCACGCCGCGGCCGCCCTTCCCCACGCGGTGGGCGACGACTACATGGTCGACCACTGGCTGGCCGCGTACGCGGTGCTGCTCCTGTCCTGAGACGGCAGGCGATCCGGACCCGGGCGGGCGTCCCGTCCGTTCGGGATGAGGCCGTCCGGACTGCATATTCCGGGCCGCTATGCAGTTTGACCCTCGCGCCGACCGGAGGCTATCCTTCCCTCGGCCTGCCCCCACGATCCCTCCGGACTCATGGCGGGGCGCGTGCGCAGGTGACCCAGGTGTTCCTCGTCCCCAGCGCGACGGACGCGTTCGAGCGGACGCCCGTGCCCTGACAGGGAGGTCTCGCACCAGCCGTGGACCCAAGCTCGCTCCAGCTCATCATCCTGCCCGCCGGCCTGATCGCCATCGCGTTTGCGCTCTTCCTTGCCCGGGACGTTCTGCGGCGCGACACCGGCACGAAGGCGATGGAGGACGTTGCGGCGACGATCTTCGAGGGCGCCGTCGCCTTCATCCGGCGCCAGTACTCGACGATCGCGGTCCTCGCCCTGGTCGTGGCGGTCGCGCTCGCGGTGCTCATCTCGGTGGCTGAGACGGCGAGCGTCGCCGACACGAGCACCTTCGGGGCCGCGCTCGGGATCCGGACGGGGATCGCGTTCCTCGTCGGCGCGGCGTGCTCGATGGCCTCCGGGATCATCGGCATGTTCATCAGCGTGAAGTCGAACGTCCGGACCGCGGCGGCAGCCCGGCGCAGCCTCGTCGAGGCGGTCCAGGTCGCGATGCGCGGCGGCGCCGTCTCCGGCTTCCTGGTCGTGTCACTCTCTCTTCTCGGCGTCTACCTCATGTTCGCCGCCTTCGGTGGTCTCAACCCCGACACGGTGAAGGACGCGCCGTTCCTGATCGTCGGCTACGGGTTCGGCGCGAGCTTCGTCGCGCTGTTCGCGCAGCTCGGCGGCGGGATCTACACCAAGGCCGCAGACGTCGGGTCCGATCTCGTGGGCAAGGTCGAGAAGGGGATCCCCGAGGACGATCCGCGGAACGCGGGCGTCATCGCCGACCTGGTCGGCGACAACGTGGGCGACTGCGCGGGCCGTGGCGCCGATCTGTTCGAGTCCACCGCGGCCGAGAACATCGGCGCCATGATCCTCGGCGTCGGTGTCTACTACGTCGCCCAGAAGGCCGGCTGGGCGAACCCGGAGGCGTGGATCTTCTTCCCGCTCGTCGTCCGCTCGTTCGGGCTCCTGTCCACGATCATCGCGATGTTCTTCGTTCGCGGCCGCGAGGACGAGAACCCGATGAACATCCTGAACCGCGGCTACTGGGTCACGACGATCCTGTCGGTCATCTCGCTCGCCTTCGTCACCAACGTGATGATGCAGACGGGCAGCCAGACCGGCGCGAACGGCATCCCGACCTGGATCTGGTTCTTCGGGGCGGGCGTCGTCGGGCTCGCGACGAGCGTCGCCTTCGTCTACATCACGCAGTACTACACGGCCGGCACGTTCCGCCCGGTGAAGGCGATCGCCGAGGCGAGCAAGACCGGTCCCGCCACCAACATCATCAGCGGCGTCTCGGTCGGCTTCGAGACGACCTTCGTGACCGCGATCACGATCGGCATCGCGCTCTATCTCAGCCACTGGCTCGGCTCGCAGGCGAACCTGACCGACGCGACCGGCGCGAATGTCGGCGGCATCTTCGGGACCGCGGTGGCGACGATGGGGATGCTGATGACCACGGCGTACATCCTGGCGATGGACACCTTCGGGCCCATCACGGACAACGCCGGCGGCATCGCCGAGTTCAGCCGGGCAGAGGCAGGCGCGCGGGAGATCACCGACCGCCTCGACGCGGTCGGCAACACCACCAAGGCGCTCACGAAGGGCTACGCGATCGCGTCCGCCTCGCTGGCCGCCTTCCTGCTCTTCAGCGCCTACATCGACAAGATCAACCTGATCCTGGGCCGCCAGATCGCGGCCGGCAAGCAGGGCGTCACGCTGATGACCTCGGTCAACCTCGAGAACGTCAACGTGTTCATCGCGGCGCTCATCGCCTCGATGCTGGTCTACTTCTTCAGCTCGCTCGCCATCCGGGCCGTGGGCAAGACCGCCGGCGCGATCATCGTCGAGGTCCGGCGGCAGTTCCGGGAGATGCCCGGGATCATGACCTACGAGCAGAAGCCGGACTACGCCCGCGTGGTGGACATCACGACCCGGGCCGCGCTCCGCGAGATGGTCGCGCCCGGCCTCGTCGCCGTCGCCACCCCGGTCGTCGTCGGCCTGCTCCTCGGCTACGAGGCGGCGGCCGGCATGCTCATGGTCGGGACGATCGCGGGCGTCCTCCTCGCCACCGTGCTCAACAACGGCGGCGGTGCCTGGGACAACGCCAAGAAGTACATCGAGTCGGGCCACCTCACCGACGACCAGGGGAACGTCCTGGGCAAGGGCAGCGACGCGCACGCCGCGGCCGTCGTCGGGGACACGGTCGGCGATCCGTTCAAGGACACGGCGGGGCCGTCGCTCCACGTGCTCGTGAAGTTGCTGGCCACGATCACGCTCGTTCTCGCCCCGCTCTTCATCCGCTAGTTCGGAGGGCAAGGCGGGCCGCGCCCCCACGGGCCGGCCCGCCTCCGCGTTTCATGGCGACCGCATTCCAGGCGCTCGTGCTCGGGATCGTCCAGGGGCTCACGGAGTTCCTGCCGATCTCGTCGTCGGGGCACCTGATCCTGGTCCCGTACCTGCTCGGGTGGACGGACCCGTTCATCAAGTCGCTCGCGTTCTCCGTGATGCTCCACATGGGGACGCTCGTCGCGCTGCTTGCCTACTTCTGGCGCGACTGGGCGCGCCTCGTGCCAGCCGGCCTGGCCGCCCTGGCGGAGCGCTCGCTCGCCGGCGACCCGGACCGGCGGCTGGCCTGGCTGATCGCCGCGACGCTGCCGCCCGCCGTGCTGTTCGGGGTGGTGCTCGGTGACTTCTTCGCGGAGCAGGTCCGCCGGCCGCTCCTGGTCGCGCTGATGCTCGTCATCGGAGCGGCGATCCTGTGGCTTGCTGATCGGCTCGGCCGGAAGACCGATGGGATCGAGCGGCTCGGGTTCCCGGGCGCGTTCGGGATCGGGTGCGCCCAGGCGCTCGCCCTCGTCCCCGGCATCAGCCGATCAGGGATCAGCATCAGCGCCGGGCTCGGGCTGGGGCTGAGCCGGGAGGAGGCCACCCGGTTCAGCTTCCTGATGGCGACCCCGGTCGTCGCCGGGGCGGGGATCTTCGAGCTCAGGAAGATGCTGACCGGCGAGGTCGCGGGTGACGTCAATGTGGCGGTGGTCGGCATCGGGTTCGCGGCGGCTGCCGTCTCCGGGCTGGCCGCCATCCACGTCCTGCTCCGCTTCGTCCGGACGCACTCCATGGCCGCCTTCGTGGTGTACCGGCTCCTGCTCGCGGCGCTCGTGCTGGTCGTCTTCCTGGCAGCCTGAAGGGAGCCACGCGACCGCCATGGAAGTCATGAAGCAGCTCCGCCAGCGGACGATCCGTGACCTCGTGGCGCAACGGCCCATCCGCACCCAGCAGGAGTTGGCGGCGGCGCTCCGCGAGCGCGGCTTCCGGGCCACCCAGGCCACCATCAGCCGCGACGTCGCCGAGCTCGAGCTGATCAAGGCGGATCGGGAGGGCGTCGCCGTCTACGCGCAGCCCGCCCGCCTGGCGGAGGCGGATCCGACCGGCGAGGAGCGGCTGCGGCTCCTCTTCCGCGACGTCCCGGTCGAGCTCCGGGAGGCCGGCCTGCTCCTCATCGTCGTCACCCTCCCCGGCTCCGCCCACGCGATCGCGGCGGCGCTCGATCGGGCTCGCTGGCCCGAGGCCGCCGGCACGATCGCCGGCGACGACACGCTGTTCATCGCGTGCGCCGACCGGCGTGCCCTGGCGCGACTGCGGGGACGGCTGGAACGGCTGGCGGCGGGATAGGGCCCGCGATGGCCGGGGGCCGTACCGCGCAGCGCGGGGGCGGGCCGCACACGTTCCACATGCTGGCGGCCGATCGGTGGGCCGCCTGGCGCGATGGGCCGTCGGACGCCCTGTACGAGCCGGACGGCTACGCAGCGGATGGGTTCGTCCACTGCACGGACGGTGCCCGGCAGATGGTCGCGACGGCGAACCGGCACTACCGCTCGGATCCGCGGCCGTTCGTGGTGCTGGAGCTGGACCTCTCCGCGGCCGGCGCGCCGTGGCGCTACGACGATTCGAAACGCCGCTACCCGCACATCTACGGACCCCTCCGGCGGGCCTGCGTGCGGTCCGTCGCGCCGTTTCTGCGCTCGCCGGACGGGAGCTTCACGGCGATCGGCGCGGCTTCCGTCGCCGGACGTGGTTCGACTTCCGTTCTTTGACACCCCCCACGGGCGGGGCTATCATCCGCACCCGACCGGACTTCGGGCGCGCCCACCGCGGGGCAGCCGCCCGGGGTTCTTCCGTTTGTGCCATGCCACCTGCCGGGAGGATCGACCCGCCCGGTCGTCAGAGGTTCGAGTCCTCCGTGAACAGCAAGCCGACCTACCTGTCTCGCGAGGGCGAGTCCAGCCTCCGCCAGGAGCTGGACGACCTTGTCAACGTGCGCCGCGCGGAGGTCGCCGCTCGCATCCACGACGCGAAGCAGCACGGCGACCTCTCGGAGAACGCGGAGTACGAAGAGGCGAAGAACGAGCAGGCGTTCGTCGAGGGCAGGATCCAGACCCTGGAAGCCATGCTCAAGACCGCGGTGATCATCGAGAACTCGGGCTCGGATCATGTGGCCCTGGGCTCCACCGTGGTCGTGGAGAGCCTGGACGGATCGGAGACCTTCTCGATCGTGGGCTCTGCCGAGGCGCGCCCTGCCGACGGCAAGATCTCCAACGAGTCGCCGGTCGGGCGAGCGCTCCTCGGCCGCACGGCGGGCGACCAGATCACGGTCCGGCTGCCGAATGGGACCGACGTCACGTACACGATCACGAAGATCAGCTGAGCAGGCGCCCCGCGACGCCGGGACGCGCGGCCGGTGCGGCCCCCGCCCGGCGATCGAAAGGCCAGGGACGCACGCGATGTACTGGGCCGACGAGCTGGCCTCCACGGTTGACGGGCCCCAGGTCGTCAACGACTCGAAGACGCCCTCGGGGACCGTCCACGTCGGGAGCCTCCGGGGCCCGGTCATCCTCGACGTCATCGCCAGGGCCCTGCGCGACCGCGGCGTGCCGACGACGCTGCTGTACGGCGTCGACGACATGGACCCGATGGATGCCCAGGCGCTCCTGACGCCCGACGCCGTGGAGCGCGAGATGGGCCGTCCGCTCTCCCGGGTGGCCGACCAGGTCGGCGACTGCCATGCCTCGTACGCGCGCCACCACGCCCAGATCTTCATCGACATCTTCGACGGGCTCGGCATTCGTCCCGACCGCTACTACTGGATGAGCGACATCTACCCGTCCGGCGCGCTGGACCCGTTCATCCGAACCGCTCTCGATCGGGCCGAGGTCGTCCGCGACCTGTACCGGCGCATCTCCGGGGTGGAACGTCCCGCCGGCTGGCTCCCGATCAGCGTCGTCTGCCCCACCTGCGGCAGGGTGGGCACGACGCTCGCCCGCGACTGGGACGGCGCGACCGTCGCCTTCGAGTGCCTGCCCGACTACGTCACGTGGGCCAGCGGCTGTGGGATGATCGGGCGGATCGCGCCGTTCGGGGGTGTCGCGAAGCTGCCCTGGAACCTGGAGTGGGCTGCCCAGTGGTCGCTCTTCGGGGTGACGATCGAGCCATGTGGCAAGGACCTCGCCACGGCGGGCGGTTCCCGTGACCGCTCCGACGCGCTGGCCCGGGAGGTCTTCGACCGGGAGCCCCCGCGCAACCTGGCCTACGAGTTCCTGAACATCGGCGGGCGCAAGATGTCCACCAGCAAGGGACGCGGTGCCGCCGCCCATGAGATCGCCGAGGTTCTTCCCCCGGAGCAGCTCCGGCTGCTCTTCCTCCGGCCCCGGCCCAACCAGGTGATCGAGTTCGATCCCGACGGCACGGACGCGGTCCCTCGCGCCTTCGACGAGTTCGACCGGTTGGCGGGTGCCGCCGCCGGTCACGAGGTCAAGGGCGAACTCCCCGCCGACGCCGACAGGATCTTCCGCTACGCGCTCCTGGATCCGACCGCGGACGTCGCCGCGGAGGCCGCCCGCTACCGGCCCGCGTTCGCCCATCTTGCCCTGCTGGCGCAGATTCCCGGGGTGGACGTGGCCGGGCGGGTGACGGCGGAGAAGGGGAGCGAGCTGAGCGTCGAGGAGCGCCGAATCCTCGCGGAGCGGCTGGCCGCGGTCGGTGGCTGGCTGGATTCCTATGCCCCGGAGCGCGCCCGCATCGAGATCCGTCGCGACGCGCTCCCGCCGGAGGCCGCGGCTCTCGGCGAGGACCAGCGAGCCTGGCTCGGCGCGCTGGCCCTCGCGGCGGAGGAGACGCCGCCCTCGTCCGGCGACGCGTGGCAGGCGCTGATCTTCGCGCTTGCCGAGGCAGCCGCGCTCCCGGCCGGCCGGGCCTTCGGTGCCCTGTACGTCGCGTTCCTGGGCCGGACGAACGGGCCGCGCGCCGGCTGGCTGCTGGCCAGCCTGGAGCCCGGCTTCGTGGTGGACCGCCTGCGGGCGGCGGCCGGATGGCGCGATCTTTCACGCGCCGAGGGCGGCGCTGCCGGCGGGGCCGGCGAGCGCGACACGACGGAGGCGGTGGGATGAGCGTCGGCGTGCAACGGCTGCGGGACGAGCCCGATGTCGTCCGTACGGGTGCCCTCGACAAGGGCGAGGATGCGACGCTCGTGGATACCGCGCTCGGCCTCGACGCGCGACGGCGGGCGCTGCTGGGCGAGGCGGACGCGCTCAAGGCCGAGCGCAACACGGCCTCGAAGCAGGTCGGCGAGGCGATCAAGGCAGGCGCCGCGCCGGGCGGTCCCGAGGTCGCGGCCCTGCGCGCCGCGTCGGTCGCGGCGGGAGAGCGGATCGCGGCGCTGGACGTCGAGATCGGGCGCATCGAGGCCGAGCTCGAAGACGCGCTCCTGCGGATCCCGAACCCGGCCGACCCGGACGTGCCGGTCGGCGACGCCAGCGCGAACGTGACGGTTCGAACCTGGGGTGACCTCCTGCCACGCACGGTGACCGCCCCGGGAGCCGCGGCCACCGACGCCGGCGCCGCTGCGACGGCCTGGGAGCGCAGGACGCACTGGGATGTCGCCGAGCGGCTGGGCATCTTCGAGCTGGAGCGCGGCGCGAAGGTCGCGGGTTCCGGCTTCCCCGTCTACCGCGGCGCCGGGGCTGGGCTCCAGCGCGCCCTGATCGACTTTTTCCTGACCGTCCACACGCGCGAGAACGGGTTCACCGAGATCTGGCCGCCCGCCGTCGTGAACGCGGCGTCGGCACGAGGCACGGGCCAGATCCCCGACAAGGAAGACCAGATGTACGTCGTGACGCGCGACGAGCTCTACCTGGTCCCGACCGCCGAGGTGCCGGTCACGAACCTCCACCGTGACGAGATCTTCGAGTTCGGCGAGCTGCCGGTACGCTACGCGGCCTACACGCCCTGCTTCCGGCGGGAGGCCGGCGCGGCGGGCAAGGACACGCGCGGGATCATCCGCGTTCACCAGTTCGACAAGGTG
>CAZKXK010000009.1:0-21609 GCA_964556585.1 uncultured Anaerolineaceae bacterium | reverse complement strand
ATGCCGCTCCAGAAGGCGACCAACTCGGACGCCACGATGACCCAGTGCGAGATGCACGGGGTGGAGGCGCTGGGGCTCCTCAAGTTCGACTTCCTGGGCCTCTCGAACCTGACGATCCTGCGCCAGGCGGTGGACCTGGTCCGGGCGCACCGCGGCGTCGAGATCGACCTGGACCGGATCCCGCTGGACGATGGGAAGACGTTCGAGCTGCTGGCGTCCGGCGAGACGACCGGCGTCTTCCAGCTGGAGTCGGCGGGCATGCGGCGCTACATCCGCGAGCTCCAGCCCACGTCGGTCTACGACCTGGCGGCCATGGTCGCGCTCTACCGGCCGGGACCGATGGACAACATCCCGCATTACATCGCCCGGAAGCACGGCCGCGAGCCGGTGACCTACCTGCACCCGCTCCTGGAGCCGTACCTCGTCCGGACGTACGGGGTCTTCGTGTACCAGGAGGACATCATGGCCGCCGCCGTGGGCCTGGCCGGCTTCACGGGCCCCGAGGCGGATATGCTCGGCTACGCGATCCGCAAGAAGAAATCGTCCGTCCTGCGGTCCCTGAAGAGCAAGTTCGTCACCCAGGCGGCCGAGCGAGGCGTGCGGCCCGAGACGATCGACGCCGTCTTCACCGCCTTCGAGCCGTTCGAGCGCTACGGCTTCAACAAGGCCCACGCCACCTGCTATGGCCTGGTGGCGTACCAGACGGCGTACCTCAAGGCGAACTACACCGTCGAGTACATGACGAGCGTGCTGACCGCGTTCCGCGACAACGCCGAGAAGGTCGCGGCCGCGGTCGCCGAGTGCCGCCGCCTGGGGATCGCCGTCCTCCCACCGGACGTCCATGCCAGCCACCTCGAGTTCACCGTGGAGGGGCCGTCGATCCGGTTCGGGCTGCTGGCGGTCAAGAACGTGGGGCAGGGCGCGATCGAGTCGATCATCGCCGCCCGGGAGGCGAGCGGCGCGTTCCGTTCCTTCGCCGACTTCTGCAACCGGATCGACCTGCGTCTGACGAACAAGCGGGTGCTCGAATCGCTCGTGAAGGTCGGCGCTCTGAGCGCGTTCGGCCACCCGGGCCGTCTCCTCGACGCGCTGGACGACACACTCGCCGCGGCCCAGGCGGACCAGCGCGAGCGCGCCTCCGGCCAGATCAGCCTGTTCGACCTGGCCGCCGAGCCCAGCTCGCTCGAGGCGCCGCTCGCGGAGGCGCCGGAGATCCCCACCCGCGAGCGACTGCGCTGGGAGAAGGAGCTCCTTGGGCTCTACCTCTCGGACCATCCGCTCGGGGAGGTGGCGGAGCGGATCGGGCACTTCGTGACCGCGTACTCCGGGGACCTGAAGGACGAGTCGCTCGATGGCGAGCGCGTCGTTGTCGGCGGAGTCGTCACCGGCAGCCGGACCGTGGTGACGAAGGCGAAGGCCACGATGGCGGTGGTCACCCTCGAGGACCTCCAGGGTGCGATCGAGGTGGTCGTCTTCCCGCGCCTGTACGAGCAGACCACCGGGACGTGGAGCGACGGCGTGATCCTCCTGGTCGCCGGTCGGATCGACCACCGCGGTGAGGAGGTCTCGTTGCTGGCGGACGCCGCATGGGAATGGGACGCGGTCGCGGCGCGCGGCGAGGCGGCGTTCGCGAGCGAAGTCGCCGCGGGCGAGCGTGGGTCGCGCGGGCGCGGCCGGTCGGGCGGCTCCCATGCGAACGGGGCAAACGGGGTGAACGGCGCGAACGGCCGCCGCGCGGGCAATGGCTACGGGCGCACGGAGGGCAACGGATTCGGGCGCGCGGAAGGCAATGGCTACGGGCCCGCGGAGGGCAACGGACCTGGTTCGTCCCCGGATCCTGAGGCGAGCGAACGCGCCGGCCTGCCGACCCCTGCGATGCCGCCCGTGCCGCTCCCCGGGTCGTCGGAACCGATCGACTTCGACGTCGCTGCGCCGGACCTCGAAGTGCCGCCACTGCCGGAGGAGGCACGCCCTCAGGCGATCGCATCCGCCGCCGGGCCGACCCGGCCGGTCGAGGCGGGCCCGGCCGGTCGTCTTCACGTCCGCTTCGGCGTCGGGATCGGTCCGGACGTCCTCCAGCCCGCGATGGCGACCGTTCGCGACATCCTCCGCGGGCACCCCGGCGGGACGCGGGTGATCGTGCACCTGCCGCAGGGTGCCGGGCGGGCGGCCCTCCCGATGGAGCTGCGCTCGGGCGTCGCCTACGACGCCGAGCTCGTGGCGGACGTCGGGCGCCGGCTCCGCCCCGAGATCTGCACCCTGGAGCTCGTGCTCCAGGAAGACGCGCTCGGCGCCTCGGCCTGAACCGGCCCGGCCGCGGTCGAAGTCAGCCGGTCGTCTGGTCGGTCCCTGCGGGGTCGCCGGCGCGAACTGCCCGGATCGCCTGCACGACGGAGAAGCGGTAGGCGAACTCGGTCCGGAGCGCGCCGAGCCCGGGGGCGTCGATGTCGAGCTCGCTCGCGACCTGGTCCAGGGTCGCGCTCTCCGCGGAGGAGATCGAGCCATCCGAGGCCGCGGCCAGGAAGCACGCCCGCAGGAGTCGCAGGCGCTGGTCCGAGTCGGAGATCCGCTTGAACTCGCGCGTGACCAGGTAGTCCTCCGTCGACCCGAAGAGGCGCGCCTGCTGTTTGGCGGCCTCGACCACGAGGACCGCCTCCGCCTCGCCGATCCCGCTCTCCTCGACGAGCGTCCGCTCCATGAACGCGGTCTCTTCGGGGCTGACCGCCAGGTCGGCGTTCGTCACGCGGGCCAGCACGTACGAGGCAGCGGCAAGGTAGCGCGCCCGCTCCGGCGGAAGCTCTTCGAGCTGGGCAACGATCCGGCGAACCGTTGCCGTGTCGGGAGTCGGGCCGGAAGCCGGCGGCATGACGCCCGCGCCGGCCGGATCGTTCGCCTGCGCCGCGACGTCGTGCTCGTCGGTCACGGCGGCGCCTCCGAGGAAGTGGCGGAAGATGCTCATCGGGACTCCTTCGGGAAGACGCCGAGCTGGGGGCAATCGAGGCCCGAAGCGTACATCGGCGCTCCGACGGGCCGTGCCGGCCGCCCTCCGGCGAAACGAAGCGTCGAACGCGCGGCGTGGCGCCGCGAAGCCCGCGGTCTCTCCGCGCGGCGGTCCGGAAAGGAGTACGCCTCCGCAGCCCTGGGGGGAAGGGCGGCAGAGGCGCTGACAAGGAGGATCGCCGCTGGCTGGCCGTCTTGGAGAGTGCCGATGGTCCCGCCGTTGGGGTGCCATGCGGCAGGGACTTGTCACCCTGATGCCGTACGAGCGTGCCTTCACAGGGGAGCTGTGTCATTCGGCTCTCGACGCCTGATGGTCCACGGGCTCATGGTTTCCGAGCTGGCGAAAGGAGGGCGAGATGAAACGCCGCGCGGAACGGAACGTCGGGGCATTCCTCACGGGGGATTCCGGTGGGGGTGGAGGAATGATCCCGGTGCCGATGCGAACGCTCTCCGACGACTACTCCGACGAACCCGAGCCCGAGGATTCCGATCGCGCGCCAGAGCCCAGGCAACCGGGCGTCGTGCGTCGCCTCCTCGACAAGCTGACGCGGCACTCGGATCGCCGCTGATGAGCGTCATCGCGAGCAGCAGCGGACACCGGCCAGGCTCCTGGCTCGCGCTCCTGACGATCGCGCTCCTTGTGGGGGCCTGCGCCAGCCCCGGTCCGACGGCGAGTCCTGCCGTGACCGCGTTCCCGCCGCCCGTGGCGACTCCCACGCTGGCACCGACCCCGACGCCCCCCGCGACGCCCGTCGTCATCGTCGCGACCTCGACGCCCCTCCCCACCGAGACGCCCAGCTCGCCGCCCACGCCCGTCCCCACCCCTACGCCGCGCCCCACGTCGGGTCCCGGTCTCGCCATCTCGAGCGCCGCCCGGGCGCCCGCCGGGGCGGCGGCGGCCAGGACCGCGGCCGCATCGATCAACGCCTTCGGGTTCGACCTGTTCCGCGGGCTGCTCGCCGACCCGCAGCTCGAGCTCGCAAAGAAGAACGCCGTCTTCTCGCCGACGAGCATCGCCCTCGCCCTCGGCATGGCGCGCGCCGGAGCCAAGGGCGACACGGCCAGCCAGATGGACGCCGTCCTCCACACCACCGGCTGGGACGCCCTGGGGTCGGGCCTCAACAGCCTCGACCAGGCGCTCGCCTCGCGGGACGCGACCTGGCAGGACGACGAGGGCACCGAGCACGCGCTCGCCCTCCGGATCGCCAACGCCGCCTACGGGCAGCAGGGCTGGAAGATCGAACAGCCTTACCTCGACGCGATCGCATCTGCGTTCGGGGCAGGCCTGCGCCTCGTCGACTTCCGAACCGACGCCGAGGCCGCCCGGAATGCCATCAACGCCTGGGTCAGCGACCAGACGGCCAAGCGCATCCCGCAGCTCCTCGGGCCCGGCTCCCTCACCCCGCTGACCCGCCTCGTTCTCGTGAACGCGATCTACCTCAAGGCGAACTGGGCCAAGGAGTTCAATCCGAGCGCGACAGCACCCCGTGCGTTCACGCGCCTCGATGGCTCGACGGTCAAAGTGCCGACGATGTCCGTCGACGGGGGCCAGCAGATCCCCTATGCGCAGGGGACAGGGTGGCAGGCCGTCGACCTCGCCTACCGCAGCGCCCCCGATCCGACGACTGGCCTGGCGCCGACGCCGCTCGCGATGACGGTCATCCTGCCCACGGACCTCGCATCGTTCGAGCAGGGCCTCAACGCCGCCCAGCTCGGACGGATCACGGCCGCTCTCGAGGCCCAGGACGCTCGGCTCCAGGACGTCACGTACAAGAACGACGGCGGAATGGATTGCGGCACCTACCCGTACTCGGTCAAGGTCCTCATGCCGCGCTTCAGCATCGACACGCAGGCCCAGCTCGGGGACGTCCTCACATCGCTCGGGATGCCGCTCGCGTTCGGCGCTGCGGCCGACTTCACGGGAATCCACGTTCCGACAGGGGTGGCGGATCGCCTCTTCATCTCGGCGGTCATCCACCAGGCGAACATCGACGTGGATGAGAAGGGAACGACGGCCGCCGCCGCAACCGCCGTCGTGATGACGACCGGCGGCTGCACGGGCCCAGACCCGGCCAGGGTGATCACGCTCCGCCTCGACCGCCCGTTCCTGTTCGTGCTGCGCGACGTCGAGACCGGGGCTGTCCTCTTCATGGGCCAGGTGACCGACCCGTCGGTGGGCAAGGGAGGCTGAGGCGTCAGCGGCACTCGCGCCGAGTCTGGCTGACCGGCCGCCGCAATCCGGTTGATCCGGCGCTCCGCGAAGTGCCAAGCGAGTCCTGGATTGTTCCCGAATGGCGCCTACTGCGGCCTACACGCCCTCCGCGGCGCGAGGTCGCCCACGGGCAACGAGGCCCGAAGTGGACGCCACGGCCGCGCAACGCTGGCGAGGTGTCGACCATCGACTCCACGATGGCGTCACGTAGACTGGCCCGCGTGAAGCGTGGCGGGTTCACCCCGGTTCCTCTCATCGTCATCGCGCTCGTCCTGCTCGCGGCATCGCTCATCCTCGTCGGGTACGGGGTCCCGGTCGGGGTGGGGCTCTTCGTCGGACTGGCCCTCGGCTGCGGCGTCGGGGTGGTCGGCGTCCTCTGGCTGGGCGCCGGTCCTGGCCGCACGGTCGGGTTGGGGAGTTTCACCTTCCTCACGGCCGACACCGTGACGTCGGGTCCGTCGGGTCCGCCCGAGTTCCCCGAATGGGTTGAGGATGGCCTGCGGGCGGCCGCCGTCGAGATGACTGCCCTGCGCCGGGTCGTCGCCGTCGGTCAGGTGACGGAGGTCGAGGCCATCCGTATCGAGATGACCGCGCTCGAACTGCGTGAAGGGGGCGGCGTCGCGCTCGCGGTGGCGCACACCGAGCCTCCAGATGCCCGGTCGCTCGGTCCATTCGCCCGCATCAGCGTCCTTGACGACGTCGGAACGGCCTTTGCCGCAGGTTCGGAGGGGAGCGGGGGCTCCCAGTTCGCCACCCGACTGTCGATCCGGTTCGCACCGGCCCCGCCCGACGCGGCGGGCCAGCTGACCATCCGCATCGAGGAGTTCGTCAACCCGTTCCCGGGCCCGGCGCGTAGGCAGGTTGCCGGACCGTGGGTGTTCGTCATCCCCCTTGGGCCTGGCCCGGCACCGTCCTGATCCAGCCGAGGGGTGCGAGCCGCCGACGCGGACGGGCGACCCGCTTCACGAGTACGCAGTGCTCGTGCGTTGGTGCCGGAGACGAGATTTGAACTCGTACTGCCTTGCGGCAAACGGTGTTTGAGACCGTCGCGTCTGCCTGTTCCGCCACTCCGGCACGGCGGCCATCGTAGCGCGCGTCGGGACGAGCGATCCGTGATCGAGGCGCTGGCCGTCCGCTTCTTTTAGCCGTCCGCTCGGCCGCGCAGCGCGCGGTTCGCGGTGAAGAGCGCGATGCCGAGGGCCAGCAGAAGCGCTCCCGCGATCAGCACGAGCGCGTGGGCAGCGCTTGCCGGCTCGGATGTGGCTGGCTGCGCCGCGCCGTGTCCCGCCTGCAACGGCTGGGCGGGCGCTGCCTTCGGAGCCACCTCCGAGGTGCCGGTGTTGGACGAGAAGCCCACGGGCCCGGCGGTCGCGCCACCCGCGGGACCGGCTCCGACGCCGGCGGCGGGGGGCGTGGGCGCGGGAACCGCGACTGCGGCCGGGCTCGACGCGGGAACCGCCATCGTGCCCGGGCTGGACTCCGGCGCCGCGGCGGAGCTCGGCGCAGGGAGCGCGACCCCGGCCGGGCTGGGAGCGGGCAACGCCGCCAGTCCGGGAGTGGTGCCAACGATTCCCGGCGCCGACGTTGCCGCGGGCGCGACCCCGGCGGCGGCGGCGGGCCCGCTCGCGGGGCTGGGCGCGATGCCGATGCGCTCACTTCCGTCGGCCGCGCTGCCCGCCGTGCCGGCCACGTTCGGGGCCAGGAGCGGCGCCACGGGCGTGGAGGCCGTCGTGGCCGCCTGGCCGAAGAGCCCTGGGGTCGCGCCCAGGAGCAGGCCCGCGATCCCCAGCGTGGCCAGGGCACCCGCGAAGGGCCGAACCGTGGACTGCGGAGCCCCGAGCCAATGGACGAAACGCCGCCATGGAGATGGCCGCAGGCGCGCCGCATCGGCATCGGTCAGGCGATAGTCGCGGCGGCGAGCGGGAGCCGGCAGCGCCGCGGTCGCGGCGCGGATGGCGGCGAGGTCGCCCAGCAGGGATGCGCAGCCGGCGCACGCCGCCGCGAGGGCCAGGGCACGATCGCGATCGGCTCCCGACAGGTCGCCCGCGTCGAGGGCAACGACGAGCGTCGCGTGCTCGGCGGCCGCGGTGGCGGGGGAGTGCTGTGCGACGGGGGCCATGGCTCGGTGACGCCCTCAGCTTCGGAAGAGTTCCATCCGGTCGGCGAGCAGCTCGCGGAGCGCCAGCCGGCCACGGTGGATCCGGGATTTCACGGTGCCGAGGCTGACCCCGGTCAGCGCGGCGATCTCGCCGTAGTCGTACCCCTCGACGTCGTAGAGGACGATCGCGGTCCGCTGGTCGGCGCCGATCGCGCCCATCGCCGCGACCAGGACGCGCTGGCGCTCGCCGGTCGTGGCGATCGTCTCGGGGTCGCTCTCGCTTCCGGCCGGCGGCTGCCAGCTTTCGTCTTCGAGCTCGGGGTAGGGCGACACCGGCCGGCGCTTCCTGGCCCGCTGCAGGTCCATCGCCGCGTTGATGGCGATCCGCGTCAACCAGCCCCGGAACGAGGGTCCGTGGTAGGAGTGGAGGTTCCGGTAGGCGGAGAAGAAGGCCTCCTGGACCGCGTCGCTGGCCTGGTCAGGGTCGGGGACCATGCGTGCCACGAGCGCGTGGCAGAGATCCTGGTAGGCCTCCACCAGCTGGTTGAAGGCGCCCAGGTCGCCCTCGAGCGCGCGTCCCACCAGCAGGTGGTCCCGCCGGGCGATCGCGTCGTCCTGGGCGGCCGCGGCGCCGACCTCCTCCGTCGGGCGAAGGCGAGAGTCGTCCAACTGCGCGCGGCTCCTTCGCGTGGGAGCGCCCGGAAAGGTCGGGGCGACGAGGCGCGGCGAGTCTAGCACGGCCTGATCGACGTCCGAACGGCCGAGCGGGTTCCGGAGGATCTCCGCCAGCCGATCGGGATCGGCCACGATCGTCGGCGGGCCCGCGGCGGAGTCGGCGCACCGATCTCCGGGTCGGCGTGGCGGCGCGGGCAGGAGAAAGCGGCCGGCCGGGAAACGGCCGGCCGGAGCGGAGCATACGCCCCGGCCGGCCGGGCGTGGAGCTGCCCAGGCGGCTGGGACGCCCGCCGCCGGGGGCGTGTCTGGCGCGCCGGGCATCGTTCTCGCCCATCCCCGGCGTTCGCGAGCCCATACCGGTCCGATGCGCCCGCGGACCGGTACACTCGGCAGAGGCGCCCCGCGTCGCCACCGGCGCAGCTCGCGGGCTGCGCCGCCGGGAGGATGCTCACGTCCATGGAACGCCTGATGCTGCTCGACGGCAACGGGCTGATCTACCGCGGCTACTTCGCGCTCATCAACGTTCCGCTCTCGACCTCGAAGGGCGAGCTGGTGAACGCGGTGTTCGGCTTCTCCAACATCGTCCTGCGCGGCTTCCAGGACGTCCGGCCGGACTACGTCGCGATCGCCTTCGACCTGCCGGCCCCGACGTTCCGCCACGAGCAGTACGCGGAGTACAAGGCGACCCGGCGGCCGATGCCCGACGACCTGCGCGCCCAGTTCCCGAAGGTGCGCGAGGTGGTCGCTGCGCTCCGGCTGCCCGTCTTCGAGCTGGCCGGCTTCGAGGCCGACGACGTCATCGGCACGCTTACGCGGGAGGCGGAGGGCCTCGACCTGGAGACGACGATCGTCACCGGGGACCTGGACATGCTCCAGCTCGTGACGGACCGTACCCGCCTGATGACCACCCGGATGGGCGTGGACGCCACGGTCGTCTACGACCCGGCCCGCATCCGGGAGCGGTACGGCCTCGAGGCGGGCCAGATGATCGACTTCAAGTCGCTGAAGGGCGACTCGACCGACAACATCCCCGGCGTCCCCGGCGTGGGGGACAAGACCGCCGCGAAGCTGGTGAGCCAGTTCGGCAGCCTCGATGCGCTCTACTCGCGGCTGGACGAGGTGACGCCGGAGAAGCTCCGCGAGAAGCTCCGCGAGCACCACGACCGCGTGCTCGCCAGCCGCGAGCTCGTCACGATCCACCGTGACCTTCCGGTGACGCTCGACCTGGATGCCGCCCGCTTCGGCGACTACGACCGCGACGAGGTCGTCCGGCTGTTCCGGGAGTACGAGTTCCGGACGCTGATCGATCGGCTCCCGCCGCTGCGCGGTGCGAGCGGCGCGCAGGAGCGAGCCGTCGAGTCGCCGTCCCCGGGCGGGTCGGATCCGGCGGCGCCCGGCATGGCACCGATCGCGGCGCCCGGGGGCGCAACCGAGGTCCGGCCGTCGTTCGGCAGCCCGGGCGCCCGCGTCGCGGCGGCCCCCCGGCCGGGCAGCGGTGACGGCCTGCAGCTCGCGCTCGATTTCGACTCCGTCGGCCAGATTGGCGAAGCGCCCGGAGCGATCCGGCCCGCACCCGCGCCGCTGCCGGCCGGCGACCTCCGGGGAGCGCTCGCGCTGCTTCTCGAGGAGCCGAACCGGGTCGAGCTCGTCGGCGAGACGGAGATCCCGGCCCTGGCCGAGTGGCTGGCCGGCCTCGCGGCCGTCGGTGCCGCGCTCATCCTCGACGATCCGCGGCCGCGCCAGGGCCGCGCGCTCGCGCTCGGGGTCGCCGGCGAGGATGGCCGGGTCGTCGTCACGGACGGCCCGGCTGCGTCGGACGCGATGCGCCGAGCCCTCGAGAGCGCGCGGGTGCCCCTCGTTGCCCACGAGGTCAAGCCGCTCCTGGTCGCGCAACTTGTCGAGGACCCCGCCGCCGTCCCCACCCCGGTCGCGTTCGACACGCAGATCGCCGCCTACCTGCTCAACGCATCGCTCCGCAGCCAGGCGATCGCGGATGTCGTCGCCGAGCGGCTCGACCTGGTGCTGCCGCCGGCGGCAGCGGGGCTCCCTCCGCCCGCGCGGGCAGGGCTGGAGGCGCTTGCCACGCTCGCCGTCCGCGGACCGCTCGCGGAGGCGCTCCGCGAGGCATCGCTCGACCGGCTGTTCGCGGAGCTGGAGCTGCCGCTGATCCCGATCCTCGCCCGCATGGAGGCGACGGGCGTCGCCATCGATCGCGCGGCGCTTGGCATCCTGGACGTGGAGTTCGCCGGCGAGCTGGCGCGCCTGGAGGCCGAGATCTTCGCCGACGTGGGCCACGAGTTCACCCTGGGCAGCCCCAAGCAGCTGGAGCAGGTGCTGTTCTACGAGCTCAACCTGCCGAAGGGGAGGCGCACGAAGACCGGCTTCTCGACCGACGCGACGGTGCTCGAGGATCTCCGGGCCGCGCATCCTGCCGTCGCGAAGCTGCTGGACTGGCGCCTCTACTCGAAGCTTCGCAGCACGTACATCACGGCCCTGCCGGAGCTGCTGGCGGACGATGGGAGACTCCACACGACGTTCCACCAGGCGGTGGCCGCGACCGGGCGGCTTTCCTCCTCCGACCCGAACCTCCAGAACATCCCGATCCGGACGCCGCTCGGCCGTCGGATCCGGCGTGCCATCGTGGCCGGCGCCCCGGACGTGACGCTCGTGGCGGCCGACTACAGCCAGATCGAGCTGCGGATCCTGGCCCACGTCTCCGGCGACGCGCACCTGCGCGAGGCGTTCCTGGCCGGCGCGGACATCCACCGCGACACGGCGGCGCTCGTGCTCCACAAGGATCCCGCCGACATCACGCCAGACGAGCGCTCGATGGCGAAGATGGTCAACTTCGGGATCGCCTACGGGATGAGCGACTTCGGGCTGTCCAGCCGCGCGAACATCCCGCGCGCCGAGGCCAAGGCCTTCATCGAGCGCTACTTCGCGACCTACTCGGGGATCAGCTACTACATGCTCCACATCAAGGAGACCGCGCGCGAGCAGGGCTACGTCACGACGCTGCTCGGCCGCAGGCGGGAGATCCCGGAGCTGCGTGCCACGAACCCCTCGCTGCGCGGGGCAGGGGAGCGGATGGCCATCAACATGCCCATCCAGGGGACCGCCGCCGACATCATGAAGATCGCCATGATCCGGGTCGATCGCCGGCTGCGGGCCGAGGCCCTCCACTCGCGGCTGCTCCTGCAGGTCCACGACGAGCTGCTCCTCGAGGTGCCCCGCGACGAGGTCGCCCGGCTGGTCCCGGTCCTGCGGGAGACGATGGAAGGTGCGCTGGTGCTGGACGTGCCGCTCACGGTGGACGTGAAGACCGGTGATGACTGGGAGTCCATGACGGTCGTCCCCCGCGACACGGGAGCGTGACCCGGCGATGCCCGAGCTCCCGGAGGTGGAGACGGTCGCCCGCGACCTGCGGCGGCTCGTCGTCGGCGCGACGATCGTCGGAGCGACCGGGGACTGGCCGCGCATGATCGCCTCCCACGCGTCGGTCGCGACGTTCGCGGAGGGCATCGCCGGCCGGCGCATCGCGGCTGTCGGCCGGCGCGCCAAGCTCGTCGTGGTGGAGCTGTCGGGCGATGCCGCGCTCACGATCCACCTCAAGATGACCGGGCAGCTGTTCGTGGTGCCCGCCGGCGCCCCGTCGGACCGGCATCTCCACCTGGCCCTGGCGCTCGACGATGGGCGCGAGGTCCGGTTCCGGGACATCCGCAAGTTCGGCCGGGTGGGACTCTGGCCGCGCGACCCGCTGACCGGCGCCGTGCTGGCCGGCGCGGCCGGAGGCGAGCTGTTCGCCGGGCACGGGCCGGAGCCGCTCTCGGCGTCGTTCACGCTGCGGGCATTCCGGGCGCGTTTGAAGGGCCGGCACGGGCGGCTCAAGCCGCTCCTGCTCGACCAGGCCTTCGTCGCCGGGATCGGCAACATCTACGCCGACGAGGCGCTCTGGCGCGCGCGGCTGCATCCGCTCCGCCGGGCCACGTCGCTCGGCCCGGCAAGCGAGGCCCGGCTCTACCGCGCGGTCCGGTCCGTCCTGGCCGAGGCGATCGAGCGGCGCGGCGCGTCCATCGACGACTACACCGCGCCCGACGGTGACGGCTCGATGCAGGAGCACTTGGCCGTCTACCAGCGTGCGGGCGAGCCGTGCCTCCGCTGCGGACGACCGGTCCGGCGCATCGTGGTCGGCCAGCGGGCTACCCACTACTGCTCGTGGTGCCAGAGGCTGCCGGCGGCGGATCGCAGGGGCGTCGAGGCGATCCTGGCGGGCGCCCGCCTCGCCCGGGGCACGGGGCGGCGCTGGACCGAGCTCGCGGCCGAGGGCGCGCTCGGGCTGACGCCCGACGAGGCGACGGGGGCGGCGGCACGTGCCCGGGCCGACCGGACGCGACGAGCAGCAGCGACGCGCCGCGCCCGGGCCCGCACTGGAAGTGGAGCGGCCTGACGATGTCGCTGGTGCGCCTCTCGGGCGTCGTGCGCGAGGTCGGGACCTTCGTCATCCTCGACCGGATCGACGCCGCGATCACGGCCGGCGAACGGGTCGGCATGGTCGGCCCGAACGGGGCAGGCAAGACGACGCTGCTCCGGATCATCGCCGGGATCGACGAGCCGGACGCGGGCGAGGTCCAGCGCCGGAGGAACCTGCGGGTGGGGCTGCTCGCGCAGGAGGCGCACTTCGACGAGGCATTCGCGTCGGCACCGGACCTCCGGACGGCCGTCCGCCGCGGGGCCGGCGGGATCGAGGCGATCGAAGGGGAGATGCGGGACCTGGAAGCGGCGGGCGCTGCCGCCGGTGCCCGGTACGAGGAGCTCACGACCCAGTTCTCCGCGCTCGACGGCTGGACGCTGGACCAGCGCGTCGAGGAGGCCCTGTCTGGGCTCGGGTTCAGTGACGCGGAGCGCGGGCGCTCGCCGGAGGAGCTCTCGGGTGGTCAACAGACTCGCGCCGCCCTGGCCAGGCTGCTCGTCGCGGACCCGGACCTGCTCCTCCTCGACGAGCCGACGAACCACCTGGACCTCGGCGCGATCGAATGGCTGGAGGAGGCGCTCCGGCGCCGCCTCGGAGCGCTGCTCGTGGCGTCTCACGATCGCGCGTTCCTGGATGCCACCGTGACGCGGATCTGGGAGCTGCGCGACCGTCGTCTGACGGCCTTCCGTGGCGACTACGCGTCCTATGCGCGCCAGCGGGAGGCGCGCGACGCCCGCCTGCGCAAGGACGCGGAGACGCGCGACGCGGAGATCTCGCGCGAGCAATCCCTGGTCCAGACGTACCGCAGCCAGCGCAAGCACGGCAAGATGCACGAGCACGAGGCACGGCTCGCCCGGCTCGACCGGATCGACGTCGCGAAGACCGGCCCGTCGCTGCGCCTGGACCGGGCGCTCGGGACCCCGGCGCCGCGGTCGGCCGACGTGGTGGTCCGTGCCGAGGACCTGGTTGTCGGCCACCCGGGCGGCCCAGAGGTGGCACGTGGGGTGCGGCTGGAGGCGTCGCGGGGCGAGCGGATCGGGATCGTCGGCCCGAACGGCGCCGGCAAGACGACGCTGTTGCGGACGATCGCGGGCGACCTGCCGCTGCGGGACGGCTCCCTTTCGTTCGGGTCCAACGTGGGGTTCGGCTATCTGGCCCAGGTGCGCGACAACCCGATCCCGGGCGAGACGGTGCTCGACGCGCTGCTTGCCGAGATCCCGATGCCGGCGGGCGAGGCGCGCGGGTATCTTGCCCGCTTCCTGTTCCGCGGCGACGATGCGTTCAAGGAGGTCCGCAGCCTGTCCGGCGGCGAGCGGTCACGGCTGGAGCTGGCCCTGCTGGGGATCATGCCGTCCAACCTCCTGCTCCTCGACGAGCCCACGAACCACCTGGACATCCCGGCGCGCGAGGCGCTGGAGGCGTTCCTCCGCGAGACGACCGCGACGATCCTGCTGGTCAGCCACGACCGACGCCTCCTGGAGACCGTGTGCGACCGCCTGTGGGTGGTCGACGAAGGCCGGATCGTGCCGTTCGAGGCGGGGTATCGGTCCTGGAGGGCCGCCGCGGCCGACGGCTGGCGCGCGGGCGCGGCCTACCTGCGCGAGGTGGAGCGCTTCCATGGCCGCGGCAGCGGCGGCGGGACCCTCGGTGGCGCGAGGCCCGCCGCCGGGCGAGGTGCCAGCGCGCCCGCGGGGACCGCCGCTGCCCTGTCGCCGAGCTCTGCCCCGACCCAGCCGGCAGCCGCTCGCTCGCCCCGCCAGACGAAGCTCTCGAAGGATGCCTATCGGCGCCAGAAGGCCGTCATCGAGGACGACATGGGCCGGCTCGGGATGCGCAAGAGCCACCTCGAGCTGGCCCTCATGAACCCGACCACGGCAGCGAACTTCGTGGAGCTGCGGCGTGTCACCTCGGAGCTCGCCGACGTTGACCAGGCGCTGGCGGCCGCCGAGGAGGCCTGGCTGCTCCTCGAGGAGCGCGCCCCGTGACCGGAACGGTCCGGATCGGCATCACCGGTCCCATCGGCTGCGGCAAGTCCACCGTCGCCGGCTGGCTCGCCGCGCGCGGCGCGGTGACCATCGACGCGGACGCGGTGGCGCGGGCGGTCATCGAGCCGGGCGAGCCCGCGCTGGCGCTGGTCTTCGCGCGATTCGGTGAGGCCGTGCGGGCCTCCGACGGGACCCTCGACCGGGCAGCGCTCGCCCGGATCGTCTTCGCAGACCCGGAGGCGCTGGGCGATCTCGAGGCGATCGTCCACCCCGCCGTTCGTCCGCGGGTCCTGGCGGCGATTGCCGAGGCAGAAGCAGCCGGCGCCCCGGCCGTTGTCGTCGAGGCGATCAAGCTGGTCGAGGGCGGCCTGGCGGCGCTCTGCGACGAGACGTGGCTCGTGAAGTGCACGCCGGACGAGCAGCGGACGCGCCTTGCCGGGCGTGGGGTTGCCCCCGACGATTCGGCGCGCCGCATCGCGGCCCAGGCGGACATGGCGGTGCGCCTCGCCCCGATGGTCACGCGCGTCCTCGACACGACCGGCGACCGGGCCTCCGCCGAAGCGTGTGTCGTGGAGATGTACGCGGCCGCGCTCGCCGTCCACGCGAGTCGACCGGGGGGCTGACAAGGTCGCGGCCCCGCCGCCCGGCGCGATCTCGTCTAGAACGGGCGTTCTGAATAGTCGGTCTCGTGCTATCGTTCCGGGATGCCGGAGTTCGAGCTCGTCGCCCCGTTCCAGCCGACCGGGGACCAGCCGCAGGCGATCGAGAAGCTCGCCGACGGGCTGGCCCGCGGCCTGCGCCACCAGACGCTGCTGGGCGTCACCGGAAGCGGGAAGAGTCTCCATCCGGATGAACCGGTGCTCGTCGGCCACGAAGACGAGTTCGGTCAGATCCGCTGGGCCGTGGAACCCATCGGCCCGTTGGTCGACGGCGTGCTCGCGCAATGCCCAACCTACCTCGACGACCACGGGACCGAGGTTGCGTTCCGGTCGCCCCAGCGGGAAGGGCTGCTCGTAGCAACGGTCGACCCCGATTCGCACGCAGCCGCGGTTCGGCCGGTCACCGCGGTCTCACGCCACACGAGCCCGCCGGAGTTGTGGGTCGTCCGCACGGAGGACGGCCGGCGCGTTCGCGTGACCGGCGACCACAATTTCGTTCGCCTGGGACCGGGCGCCCGGCTGGACGTTGTCCACACGACCGCGTTGCGTCCCGGCGATTGGCTGCCCTTGCCGGTCAAGGTCCCTGACCCCGCGACGCCGGTTCGGCGCTATACGCTGGCGGCGGCGCTCGTCGGGCATGGCCTGTACGCGACCGGGCCGTCAGTCGATCTCGCGTGGCCGCATGGCGTTCGCCGATCGCTCCGTCATGGCCTTCGCGTGCCATTGGAGTCCGTCGGCACGGCAGGCGTGGCCGTGATGGAGCGTTTCGGGCCGACGCGAATCGTGAGCCGGAACGGGAACGGCTCGGTCCCTGCGAGCCGGCCGATGGACGCGGGCTGGCTGCGGTTCCTGGGGCTCTTCGTCGCCGAGGGACACGTGGCTGACGGGTACGCCACGCTGACGCCGGGCCCGGAGGGCCTTCCACTCGCGCGAGCCCTCGCGGAGAAGTGCCGCGTTCGCTACTTCGAGCGCTCCACCGGCGAACTCGTATTCGCGGTCAAGGCGAACGTGGAGACGCTGCGCGCCCTGTGTGGCCACCGAGCGGCCGCGAAGCACCTGCCACCATTCTGGGCGTCGCTCGACGACAAGGCACTCGGAGCCCTGCTGGCCGGCTATTTCGAGGGCGACGGATGGAACGAGACTCGACAGGGCGCTGTCTCGGCCGTCACGAAGAGCGAGCGGCTCGCCTCGGAGCTGTCGTATGCGCTCCTGCGCCTCGGAATCCAGGCCCGACTGTTCACGACCTGGAAGCGCGCGGTCGGTACGTCGCATCGGGGCGACACGTACTGGCGGGTGGACGTGCGGGGGGCGGACGACCTGGCGACGTTCGAACGCGCGGTGGGGTTTGTCAGCCCACGCAAGCGAGCGGAGCTGCGGGCGACCGTTGGCGCGGCCGTGGGCGGCAACGCGGATTGCCTCCCCGAGCCCGCGAATGACACCGTCCGGCGGGCGCGCATCGCCCTGGGGCTCCTGCAGCGCGACCTCGTCCACGACGGGTGCAGCCGGGCTTCCGTCTCGCTGATCGAGACCGGCCGGCGGAGGCTCCGGCGCGGCCACGCGCGTGCCTTCGTGCGACTGTTGCGGACTGCCCTTGCCATGCGGCCGTCCCGGGCGGCCGAGGACGCGCTCTGCGAGCTCGAGCGGCTCTTGGCATGCCGATGGACACGGGTCGCGTTGGTCATGTCGACTCCGACGACAGCCACGCACGTGTACGACCTGTCGGTCGACGGCTCGGAGACGTTCCTCGCCGGCTTCGGCGGTCTGATCGTTCACAACACGTACTCGATGGCCAAGGTCATCGAGCGTGTCCGGCGCCCAACGCTCGTGCTGGCCCACAACAAGACGCTGGCGGCCCAGCTCTATGCGGAGTTCCGCGACTTCTTCCCCAACAACGCGGTCGAGTACTTCGTGAGCTACTTCGACTACTACCAGCCGGAGGCGTACCTGCCGCGCTCCGACACGTACATCGAGAAGGACTCCAGCCGGAACGAGGAGATCGACAAGCTCCGCCACGCGGCCACAAAGGCACTGTTCGAGCGCCGGGACGTGATCATCGTGGCGTCGGTCAGCTGCATCTACGGCCTGGGTGCCCCGGTCGACTACGGCGCCACGGTGCTCCGGCTGAAGGTAGGCGGGCGCTACCGGCGGGACGCGGTCCTGCGCCACCTCGTGGACCTCCAGTACCAGCGCAACGACCAGGCGCTCCAGCGCTCGCGGTTCCGCGTCAGGGGCGACACGCTGGAGATCGTCCCCTCCTCGGAGGACCGCCTCGTCCGCGTCGAGTTCTTCGGCGACGAGGTCGAGCGGATCACGGAGCTGGACCCGCTGACGGGCGAGCTGATCGCGGAGCGGACCGAGCTCAACGTCTACCCCGCGACGCACTACGTCACGCCGGCCGACAAGCTCCAGGTCGCGATGGGCACGATCGCGGCCGAGCTGGAGGAGCGGCTCACCGGCCTGGAGGCGGAGGGCAGGGCGCTCGAGGCGGCGCGGCTCCGGCAGCGGACGACCTTCGACCTCGAGATGATGCGCGAGCTCGGCTACTGCACCGGGATCGAGAACTATTCCCGTCACCTCTCGGGCCGCGAGGCGGGCAGCCGGCCGTGGACGCTCCTGGACTACTTCCCGCCGGACTGGCTCCTGATGGTGGACGAGTCTCACATGTCGATCCCGCAGGTCGTCGGCATGTACAAGAACGACCGGACCCGCAAGGAGATCCTGGTGGACTTCGGGTTCCGCCTTCCCTCGGCGCTTGACAACCGCCCGCTCACGTTCGAGGAGTTCGAGGCGACGGTCAACCAGGCCATCTACGTGTCCGCCACGCCGGGCCCGTACGAGCTGCAGAAGAGCCAGCGGATCGTCGAGCAGCTCGTACGGCCCACCGGGATCGTGGACCCGCCCATCACGATCCGCCCGACCGAAGGCCAGATCGACGACCTCCTGGAGCGCATCCGCGGGCGCGTGGAGCGCGGCGAGCGGGCGATCGTCACCACGCTGACGAAGCGCCTGGCCGAGGACCTGACGGACTACCTCCGCGAGCTCGGGGTGAAGGTCCAGTACCTCCACAGCGAGGTGGACACGCTGGACCGGATCCAGATCCTGCGCGACCTGCGGCTGGGCATCCACGACGTGATCGTCGGGATCAACCTGCTGCGCGAGGGGATCGACCTGCCGGAGGTCACCCTGGTGGCCATCCTGGACGCCGACAAGGAGGGATTTCTGCGGAGTGCGTGGTCGCTGATCCAGATGATCGGGCGGGCCGCCCGCAACACGGGCGGCGAGGTCGTGATGTACGCGGACCGGGTCACCGAATCGATGCGCGTCGCGATCGACGAGACGGACCGGCGGCGCGCGGTCCAACAGCGCTACAACACCGACCACGGGATCACGCCGATCACGATCGTCCGGGAGATCCATGACCTCAACGACCGCCTGCGCGTCGCAGCCGAGTCAAGCGGCGAGTATGAGGCCGGCGGGCGCGGGCACGAGCTGGAGGGCCGCTCCAGGCGGCAGGTGGAGGAGCTCGTGGCGCGGCTCGACGCGGAGATGCGGAACGCCGCGAAGAACCTGGAGTTCGAGCGGGCCGCCACGCTCCGCGACCAGGTCCAGGAAATCCGGCTGCGCGTGCTGGCCGAGGACGCCTCGATCAGCGTGGGGCGAGCGGCCGAGCGAGCAGGCACGGGGGATGCGGCGGCCGGCCCGCCCGGATCGGCGCGCGGCATTCCCGCGGGTCGTCCGGGCCGCCCCGGGCCACGGCGCGGGTCGGGCGCCTCCGGAACCGCTGCCGGCCCCGCGCTCGAGGTCACGACGGTCCGCGTCGTCGAGGCGGGCGAGGAACCCGGCACCGGGGAGCCCGGCACGGAGGAGGGGACCGCGTCGGACTGGCTGCCGGGCCTGCGCGACGAGCACGACGATGCCGACGGCGGTGGCTGGCAGGCCCGCTGGCTCGATCGGCCCACCTGGGACCACACGGTCACGCCGAACGTCCGCCACCGGACCGGTCGCCGCTCGCCGCGGCGCTGAAGCGATTCCGTAAATAGAACGCCTGGTCGGTAGCGTCGGAACCGGGTACACTTCGCCCGCAATGCCTTCTGATCAGTTGGTCGTCCGTGGCGCCCGCGAGCACAACCTGAAGAACATCACGGTCAGCATCCCGCGGGACCGGCTGGTCGTGATCACGGGGCTGTCCGGGTCGGGGAAGAGCAGCCTTGCCTTCGACACGATCTACGCCGAAGGCCAGCGCCGGTACGTCGAAAGCCTCTCGGCCTACGCGCGCCAGTTCCTGGGCCAGATGGAGAAGCCGGACGTCGACCAGATCGACGGCCTCTCGCCGGCGATCTCAATCGACCAGAAGGGCGCCAGCCGGAACCCGCGCTCCACGGTGGGAACCGTGACCGAGATCTACGATCACCTGCGCCTGCTGTTCGCCCGGATCGGGCACCCGCACTGCCCGGTCTGTGGGCGTGAGATCGAGCGCCAGACCGTCCAGCAGATCGTCGACCAGGTCTATGCGCTGCCCGAGGAGAGCCGTCTCCTGGTCCTGGGCCCGCTCATCAAGGACCGCAAGACGGAGGGCGACCGCGTCTTCGAAGCAGCCCGAAAACAGGGCTTCGTGCGCGTGCGGGTGGACGGCGAGCAGGTGGACCTCGCCGACGTGACCAGCCTCGACAAGTACAAGCGCCACACGATCGAAGTCGTCGTGGACCGGTTCGTCGTGCGGCGCGGGGAGGCACCCGGCGAGGCGCCGCCGGATGCGGCCCGGCTCGCCGACTCCATCGAGACGGCGCTCCGGCTGGGCGAGGGCGTGGTGGTGATCGCGCCCGCAGCCCGGGACGGGGAGACCCCCGCGTTCGAGGAGCACCGCTACAGCGAGCGCTACTCGTGCCCCTACGACGGCACGACGATCGACGAGCTGGAGCCACGCTCCTTCTCGTTCAACTCGCCCCACGGGGCATGTCCCACGTGCACCGGGATCGGAACCCAGCTCGTGATCGACCCCGACCTGGTGATCCCGGACCGGGAACGGAGCATCGCGGACGGCGCCCTCGTGCCGTGGTCCCGGATGCCGATCGACGCGAGCTGGCGGATGAAGATCCTCGAGGCCATCTTCGCCGCGCACGGCTGGGACCCCCGGGTGCCGGTCCGCGATCTCCCGGCTGAGGCAGTCGAGCACGTCCTCCACTCGGCCAAGGAGGAGAAGGTCGTCATCGCCTACAAGCACGAGCGCGGCGAGAACACCTACACCGCGACGTTCGAGGGCATCGTCACCAACCTCGAGCGGCGCTACCGGGAGACCGACTCCGAGTACATCAAGACGGAGCTCGAGAAGTACATGGTCGCCCGGCCGTGCCCGACATGCGGCGGCAAGCGGCTCCGGCCGGAGGCCCTCGGCGTGACGATCCAGGGGCAGAGCATCTGGGACATCTCCACGCTGACCGTGACGGAGGCACTCGGCTGGGTCGAGAACCTGCCCGACCGGATCACGGACCGCGAACGCGCGATCGCCCGGATGGTTCTCAAGGAGATCACAGCCCGGCTCGGCTTCCTGGCCGACGTCGGCCTCGACTACCTCACGGTGGACCGGACGTCTGCCACGCTCTCGGGCGGGGAGGCCCAGCGGATCCGGCTCGCTACCCAGATCGGCAGCTCGCTCGTGGGCGTGCTCTACATCCTCGACGAGCCCTCGATCGGCCTGCACCAGCGCGACAACGCGAAGCTCATCGCGACGCTGACGCGCCTGCGGGACCTTGGTAACACGGTGCTCGTCGTCGAGCACGATGAGGAGACGATTCGGACCGCGGACTGGGTGGTCGACATCGGCCCCGGCGCCGGGGAGCACGGCGGCGAGGTGGTCGCGTCCGGCCCGCTGGAGGCGCTCCTCGGCGAGCCCCGGTCCATCACCGGAGCCTTCCTGCGCGGGGAGCGATCCGTGCCGATCCCGCCGGCGCGCCGGCCCGGATCCGGGGAGGCGATCGTGGTGGCGGGGGCGCGCGAGCACAACCTGCGCGGCATCGACGTCGCGTTCCCGCTGGGCCGGTTCGTGGCGGTGACCGGTGTCTCGGGTTCCGGGAAGAGCACGCTCGTGACGGAGATCCTGTACCGGGCGCTCGCCCGGGAGCTCAACGGGAGCCGTGAGGTGCCCGGCGCCCATGACGGGCTGCGGGGCGCGCACCTGGTGGACAAGATCATCGAGATCGACCAGAGCCCGATCGGACGGACCCCGCGCTCCAACCCGGCCACCTACACGGGGCTCTTCACGCCCATCCGCGAGCTGTTCGCGGGCGTTCCCGAGTCGCGGGTTCGCGGCTACGGGCCCGGACGCTTCAGCTTCAACGTCAAGGGCGGCCGCTGCGAGAACTGCAAGGGCGACGGGATCCTCAAGATCGAGATGCAGTTCCTGCCCGATGTCTACGTCCCCTGCGAGGTCTGCAAGGGCAAGCGCTACAACCGCGAAGCGCTGGAGATCCACTACAAGGGGCACTCCATCGCCGACGTCCTGGAGATGACGA
>CAZKXK010000008.1:0-22757 GCA_964556585.1 uncultured Anaerolineaceae bacterium | reverse complement strand
ACGGGACGCTGGCCGACTACTGGGACGCGATCGAGCGCACGCCCGGGCTCCAGGGTGGCTTCATCTGGGAGTGGTGGGACCACGGGCTGGTCCAGGAGCTCCCCGACGGCACGCGTCGCTGGGCCTACGGCGGCGACTTCGGCGACGAGCCGAACGACGGCAACTTCTGCATCGACGGCGTCGTCTTTCCCGACCGGACCCCGAAGCCGGCGCTCTGGGAGCACCACGCGATCGCCGCGCCGGTGCGGGTGGGCGCGACCGAACGCGACCTCGAGGCGGGCCGCATCACGATCCACAACCGCCAGGACTTCCGCGACCTGGCCTGGCTCCGCGGCGAGATCGAGGTGACGGTGGCGGGCGCGGCCGTCCACGCCGCCGAGCTGCCGCTGCCGGCTCTCGGGCCGGGCGCGGAAGCGGTCGTCGCCCTGCCCGGGTGGGACGGGATCCGGCGCGGTGGCGGTGAGGCCTGGCTGACCGTCCGCTTCCTGACCGCTGCCGCCGAGTCGTGGGCGCCGGCCGGGCACGAGGTGGCCTGGGCCCAGCTGCCGCTGGTGGCGATTCCGGTGCCCGACCCGAACGCGCCCCACGTCCGCGGCGTCTCCCACCGCGGCATCCCGGTCGACCTCGAGGGGCTGCTGATCCACGACCTCGTCACCGCGCCGCCGCGCCTCTGCCTGTGGCGGGCCCCGACCGACAACGATCGGATCCCGGGCCTCGCCGCGGAATGGGAACGGCTGGGCCTGGCGGAGCTCACCCGGATCCTGGAGTCACTGGAGGAGGTCGACGGCATCACCACGGTCCGGGCCCGCTATCGAACCGATGCGGGCATCGAGGTGCCGCACGAGATGGTCCTGACCGGCCTGTCCGGGGGCGCCGTTCACGTCCGCGAGACGGCCGTCATCCCGGAGACGCTCCCCGACCTCGCGCGGGTCGGCTGCGTCCTGGAGGTTGGCCCCGGCCTGGATCGCGTCGAGTGGTTCGGACGGGGGCCCCACGAGACGTATCCCGACCGGCGACGCGGCGGGCGCGTGGGGCTGTGGCGGTCCACGGTCGATGATCTCCACGTTCCCTACATCCGGCCCCAGGAGTGCGGGGGACGGGCGGATGTCCGCTGGATCGCGGTGACCGACGCGGCAGGCCGGGGGCTGCGAATCACGCTCGACGAGCCGCGCCAGGTCTCCGCCTCGCGGTTCCGGGCAGCCGACCTCGCCGCGGCGACCCATCACGGCGAGCTGGTGCCGCGGGACGTCGCCGTCGTGCACCTCGACGCGGCACATCGCGGCCTCGGGACCGCGAGCTGCGGGCCGGACACCCTGCCGGAGTACCTCGTCGGCCCGGGGACATACCGCTGGTCCTGGACGCTCGAACGCATCGACGCGTGATGGCCCGCCCGGACCGGCTCTACCGGGGCTACGTCTTCGACCTCGACGGGACGGTGTACCTCGGCGACGCGCTCCTTCCCACGGCGGGCGAGACGATCACCCGCCTCCGGCAGCTGGGCTGCCGGACGGTCTTTCTCTCCAACAACCCGACCCATCCACCCGAGGACTACGCCGCCAAGCTCACCCGCCTGGGGCTCCCGACGCCGCTCGACGACATCCTCGTCTCGACGCAGGTCATGGTGCGGTTCCTGCAGGAGCGGCTGCCGGGCGCGCGGCTGTTCGTGATCGGCGAGGAGCCGCTGGTGCGCGCGCTGGCGGCGGCCGGCTTCGAGATCGTGGCCGAGGCGTCGCGGACGGACGCGGTGATCGCCAGCTTCGACCGCACGTTCGTGTACGCGAAGCTCCAGGTCGCCTTCGACGCCATCCGGGCGGGGGCACGCTTCTTCGCCACGAACGGGGATCGCTACTGCCCCGTGCCGGGCGGCGGCGAGCCCGACGCGGCCTCCGTCATCGCCGCGGTGGAGGCCTGTACGGGCATCGCCTGCGAGGCGATCGTCGGCAAGCCCTCGCGCTACACGAGCGACGCGATCCTCGCGCTGGTCGGCCAGGCGGCCGAGGACTGCCTGATGACCGGCGACCGGCTGGAGACGGACGTGCGGATGGGCCTCGACGCCGGGATGGCCGCCGCCCTCGCGCTCACGGGAGCGACGACGGAGGCCATGCTCGCGGCATCGGCGATCGAGCCGACCTTCGTGCTCCATCGGCTCGCGGAGCTGCTGCCGGCCGAGCACCGATGAGCGCGGTCGGCGGTCGATGAGGGACTTCCTGCTCGGGATCGACCAGGGCACGAGCGGCAGCCGGGCCATCGTGCTCGACCGCGACGGGGCGGCTCGCGGCTACGGCTACCGTCCCCTCGCCCGCCTCCACCCGCGGCCCGATTGGGTGGAGCAGGACCCGCGCGCCGTCGCCGAGGGAGTGCGCGCGGCGATCGGCGAGGCGCTGGGCAAGGCCGGCATCCGGGCGGCCGACCTGGCCGCCGGCGGCATCGCCTCGCAACGCGGCACCGACTTCGTGTGGGATGCCCGGACGGGACTCCCGCTCGCCAATGCCATCACCTGGCAGGACCTGCGGACCCAGTCGCTGGAGCGCGATCTCCAGGGGTGGGCCCACGTGGACGAATGCCGACGACGGCTGGGCGAGTGGCCCGGCCCATGGAGCTCGGCGCTCCACCTGGCCTGGCGCCTGGCCAACGAGCCGGTCGTCGCCGGGGCCGCGCGCGAGGGACGGATGCGCGCCGGCCTCTCGGCCCTCTGGGTGCTCAACGCGCTCGGCCACGCGGATGGCCACCGCGCCGACGTGTCGCTGGCCCAGAGCATGACGCTCCTCGACTTCCGGGCACGCGAGTACTGGGCCGACTGGCTGGCCTACCTCGACCTGCCGCGAGCGGCCCTCCCGGACGTCACCGGGACGGTCGATGCGTTCGGCTGGCTGGACCTGGATTCGACCCGGGTCCCGGTCCGGGCGATGATCGCGGACCAGCAGGCCGCCCTCTTCGGCTACGACTGCCGGACGGCCGGCAGCGCCGAGTGCACCCACGGGACCGCCTCGTTCGTGGACGTCTGCCTGGGCGAGGCGGCACCCGCGCTCGAGACGATGAAGGTGTACCTCGCCTGGCTGGTCGACGACCGGCCGACCTTCTGCCTGGAGGCGGACACGACCGTCACCGGCGCGGTGGTGCGCTGGCTGCGGGACGGCGCCGGCATGATCTCGACCGACGACGAGCTGGGCCCGCTCGCTGAGACGGTCCCGGATGCCGCCGGCCTCGTGTTCGTGCCTGCCTTCACCGGGCTGAACGTCCCCTACGACGTCCGGGGGGCACGCGGATCGCTGCTGGGCCTCACGCTGGGCCACACACGCGCGCACATCGCGCGCGCGTTCCTCGACTCCATCGGGCTCCAGGTCGCGGCGATCCTCGACGAGATCGACGCCCGGGCCGGCGTCCGGGTGACCCAGCTCAAGGTCGGCGGCGGCCTCTCCGCGAGCGACGCCGCCTGCGCGATCCAGGCCGACTGGCTCGGGATCCCCGTCCTGCGCTCATCCTTCCCGGAGACGACCGCCCGGGCTGCCGCCCTGCTGGCGGGACTGGGAGCCGGGTTCTGGAAGCGCGAGGCGGACCTGCCCCCGCTGCCGGGCCAGACGACGGTCTTCGAGCCCCGGATCGACGCCGGCCGGCGGGCAGACGGCCGGGAGGCCTGGCAGCGCGCCGTCGACGCGGTCACGCGGTGGGCCGCACCGCGGGACTGATCCGCCGGCAGGGGTCCCTCGCGGTCGCCGAACGCTCCCGTGATCGCCGAGGCTTTCAGGATTTGTTCAGCCTCGGGTGGTCAACTGCGCGTAACGGAGCTCGGACCCCTCCTCCGAACCTCCTGAACAGCCGGCCCGACCGACCTCCTCCCGGCCACCCGGCACCGAACACGGACCCGCTTCGCCCCCTACCTCGGGCGACCGGGTCCGTTTCGCGTCCGCTGCTTCCCGGCCGGCAGATCGATCACGCCTGGCCGGGTTCCGACGCCGGCGCCGACATCGCGGCGTGAAGGACCGACGCCCCGGACGGGACAACCTGGCCGGGGAAGTCGGACTCCGTCACGGATGGTCCGATGAGGCAGTTCCGGCCGATCCGCGTGCCCACCGGGATGTGGGCACGCTCGGCGACCACGGTGATGCCCGTGTAGAGATGCCCCGGCTCGTCGGCGTTGGGGATGTCGCGGTCCTCGCCCTGGCCGACCACCGCGCGCGCGCCCACGTGGACGAACTTGTCGATGATGGCGCTGTCGACGACCGCCCCGGGGCCGATCTCGCTGTCGAGCAGCACGATCGAGTCGCGCACGATGGCGCCTTCGTAGACCCGCACGCCGGGCGAGAGGACCGAGTTGAGCACGGTGCCGTTGATGATGCAGCCGTGGCTGAGGAGCGAGTGGCGCGCGATCGCGTCCGGGCCCATCTTCGCCGGCGAGCGCTCCTCGGATCGGGTATGGATCAGCCAGGTCCGGTCGAACAGGTCGAGCGGGGGCACGAGCCCGACGAGGTCGAGGTTGGCCGCCCAGTAGGCCTCGATGGTCCCCACGTCGCGCCAGTAGCCGTCGAAACGATGGCCGTAGACCGGGGCCCCGGCGGCGAGCATGGCCGGGATCACGTCGTGCCCGAAGTCGCTTCGGGAGTCGCCCAGCCATTCGTGGAGGGCGGCACGCGTGAAGACGTAGACGCCCATCGAGGCGAGGTCGCTCTTGGGGGCCGCCGGCTTCTCCTCCCAGTCGATGATCCGGTTGGCCGCGTCCAGGGCGCAGATCCCCATCCGTGACGCCTCGGCCATCGGCACGGTGCGGACGGCCACGGTCGCCGCGGCACCCGTCGCGCGGTGGGCCGCGATCATCGGGCGGTAGTCCATCTTGTAGATGTGGTCGCCGGCCAGGACCAGCACGTCGTCCGGACCGGCCTGGTCGATCTCGTGCATGTTGTAGCGGACCGCGTCGGTGGTGCCCAGGTACCAGCCACTGTGATCGCGCGACATGTACGGCTGGAGGATCCTGATCCCGCCGCCGCGCATCCGGTCCAGGTCCCACGGCCGCCCGGTCCCGATGTGGTCGATGAGCGAGCGCGGGTTGTACTGCGTCAGCACCAGGACGCTGTCGACGTCCGAGTTGACGCAGTTGGACAGGCTGAAATCGATCAGGCGGTACTTCCCGCCGAACGGGACCGCCGGCTTCGAGCGGATCGCGGACAGGGCCGACAGCCGCTCCCCGGCTCCACCCGCAAGGACCACCGCGAGGACACCCTGCATGGCTCGTCGCTCCCCACTTGCGGCCGAGACGCCAGCCACCGAGGTGGCGCGCCATTCATATCATGACGCGCCCACAACCCCGGCACGAGCCGACCCGACGGCCTGGCGCTGGGTCCCTGTCACGCCCGCGGGCTCGCGGCGGAACGGCTGCTTCAGGCGAACCGGAAGACAGCCAGCGCGCCCACCACAAGGCAGTAGATCGCGAACGGAGTGAGCGTGCGCGAGGTGAAATACCGGGCGAGGAACCGAACGGAGAAGTAGGCGGCGACGCCCGCCGCGACGCTGCCGGCCACGACCTGCAGGCGCACGCCGTCGCCGTTCGGCCCGAGCAGGTCGGGGAGCTTGTACACCCCCGCGGCGAGGATGACCGGTGTCGCGAGGAGGAACGAGAAGCGGGCCGCATCCTCGTGGTCCAGGCCCCGCACCAGGCCGGCGACCATCGTGATCCCGGACCGGCTGATGCCCGGCAGCAGCGCGAAGGCCTGGGCCACGCCGATCGTCGCCGCAACGGGAAACCCGAGGTCGTCGAGGCGTCGGCCGGCCGGCGTCGCGTGGCTGCCGGCCCGGGTCGCATGGCGGGTCGGTCCGGCAACGCGGAACTGGGCGCGGCGCCGCACCCACTCGCCGGCGAGCAGGATCAGGCCGTTGAGGACCAGGAATCCGGCGGCCGCCAGCGGCTTGGCGAACACCACGCGCAACGGATGCTCGAGGAGCAGACCGACGAGCCCGGCCGGGATCGTGGCGACGATCAGGAGCCAGCCCAGGCGCTGGTCGGGCGTCTCGATCCGCCGCGTCCCGAGCGAGACCAGGACACCCCGCACGATCCGGACCCAGGTGTCGCGGTAGAAGACCACCAGCGCCAGCGCGGTCGCCACGTGGAGCCCGACGAGCAGGGCCAGGAAGTACGACTCCGACGCGGACTGCGCCGCGACCACGCCGGTCCACCCCAGGAGCTGGGGCAGGATGACCGAGTGGCCGAGGCTCGAGACGGGGAACAGCTCGGTGACGCCCTGGAGCAGCCCCAGCACGATCGCCTGGAAGTAGGTCAGCACCGCGCCCGCCTATCCACCGGCGACGGGCCCGCCCGGCTCCGCCCCAAGCCCGGGCTCCGCGCCCGCCGGCTGGGCGCGCTTGCGCGACGCGATGTACAGGGATGGGCTTGGCGCGAGGCGGCCCAGGGGAGCCTGGAGAGGCGCCTCGAGGCGGGCGAGGGAGCGGGCCGGCACGAGGGACTTCAGGCGGGCTGACCGGAACAGCGAGACCGCCCGTCGCGAGGCCGGCGCGAGGCCCGCCCCGCGGAGCTGCCGGACCACCGTCGCGGGCTGGTGGGAGTAGTGCCCCTCGCGGTACTCGTGCGGGTCCGGGTCGTCGGGAGACCATGCCTGGCGTCGAGCCAGGTAGCGCAGGCGCGCGAGCAGGTGGCGACGGTTCGGGAACTCCAGCACGAACAGCCCTCCCGGCCGGAGGACCCGGGCGACCTCCGCGAAGACCACCTCCGGGTTGCGCACGTGGAGGATCAGGCGAACTGCCACCACGACATCCATCGAGGCGGATGCGACCGGGAGGTGGGCGGCGTCTGCCTGGAGGATCGTGAAGCGGGGATCGGAGCCGATTCGTTCCCGGGCCGCCCCGATCATCGCCGGCGATGCGTCGACCAGGGTGACATGCTCGAACCCGCCGTACTCGTCGGCGAGGCGGCCGAAGCCGGCCCCGAGGTCGAGAAGCTGCTCACCGGTCGCCGGCAGCAGCGCGCGGAGGGCGAGCCGGTCGCACAGGTCCTCGTACGCGCGGGAGGCCCAGAAGGCGTCCCGGTAGGAGAGGTCGTACGTCGGGGGCTCGGCGCCCGGACGGTCCGGGCCCGGGTCCGGAGATTGCTCGCGGACGGGATCGAGGTTCGGCACGTGCGACAGTATCGCCGCTCGGACGGTTCTGGGTGGCGGAGATGGCGCGCTACCGCGCGGGGAGCGTCGTCCCGGCCAGGACCTGGCGCAGCACGAACTGGCCGTCGGTGGCCGGGTCGGTCAGGTTCGGCTGGGCATTGTCGAGGATGACGGTCGGGGTGAGCCGCACCTGGGCGAGCCGCGTGCCGACGAACGTCAGGGAGGTGATGATCCCCTCCTGCGTCTGCCGGCTCCAGTCCTGGCCGAACCAGAAGTTGCCCTGGCTGGACCCCACGTAGCGATACGTCGTGCCGGTCCAGGTGATGGAGAGGGCGCCGGCCCAGTGGAAGTCGGCGCCGACGATGTCGTCGACACCCGCCGCGACAAGGGTCTTCACGAGATCCAGCTGGAACGGCGTGAACCGGGCCCGATACTCGACCGAGCTCCACTGTGGAAGCGCGATGATCACCTGCGCCCCGCCCGCCCGGGCCTGCGCCACGGCGGTCCTGACGTTCGCGGGCGTGAGCGCGGCGACCCCGGCCGACGAGGGCGTGGCGTACGCGGAGCCGCCGATCGCGTCGAAGCCCACGAACCCGAAGGTGATGCCGCCGGCATCGACGATGGCCGGGCGAAGCGCCTCGGCGAGCGTGCGTCCGCCACCGGTGGACTGGATTCCGTTGGCCCGGAACAGGTCGACCGTCTCACCCACCGGGCCCAGGCCGGCATTCGTGGTGTGGTCGGCCGCGATGGTCGCCACGTCGAAGCCTGCCCGCGCCATCAGCGGCGCCACGCGGGGGTCGATCGAGAAGACGGTCCCGCTGTCGTGCTGGACGAAGTTCCGCGTCATGGCGCACTCGAAATCGCTGACCGCCACATCCGCGTTCCTGATCACGTCCACGACCGCCCCGGCATGGCCGGCGCGGACCGCATCGACCACCGTCCAGCCGTAGCGCGTGTCCCAGTGCGTGCCCGTGTAGCGGGCGGTGCCGCCCTGCAGGAGCCAGCTCCAGCCTTTGCCCAGGACGACGGTCTCGTGGCTGACGCCCCGGTCGGGGCAGTTGACCCCGGTGGTCACGACGACCCGGACGTCGCTCCCGTCCCAGGCGGTCCATGCCGCGGGCCACGCCGGGGGCACCGCGACCACGAGCGGATACCGGGCCTCGCGGGCGGGCTTTTCGCCGAACAGGTCCGCTCCCTCGAGTGGCACGACCTTCACGCGGGGGGTCACGAGCGCGGGCGGGATGAGAGCGAGCAGCGTGCTCGACGGGCCCAGCCGGGCGGTGACCTCGTCCGCCGCCACGCAGGCCGCGCCATGCGCCCCGACCTCGCCGAGCGCCTCGGCGACGGCGCCTTCCACCCCGCAGGGGACGACCAGGGTGCCGGCCGCGAGGCGCGCAGCGAGCGCGGCACGGGTCGTGGACGTCAGCGTGTAGTTGTCGAAGCCGCTCACCACCACGAGGGGCGTGCTGGCCACCGCGGGGCTGGCCACCGCGGGGCTGGCCACCGCGGGGCTCGCCGACGGCGACGTGCTCCCGGACGGGGCCGAAGAGGCACCCGCGAGCACGCCCGGCGTCGCGGCCTGGTCGACCGTCGGCTCGCCGGTGGCAGGCGGACTGACCAGGCCAGCCGGAGTGGCAAGGGACGCAGGTGACGCGGACGTGGGGGCGATCGGCGAGCTCCCACCGGCACAGGCTGCCACGACCACGCCAAGCAGCCCGATCAGCGCGACACGCCCCGCACCGGGCGTGGGCGCCCGCCGCCCGCCCAGGCCGCTCCACTCCGTGCCCGCGACCACCTGCAATGACCTCCCGCCCGGCCAACCCGGGGATCCGCCGGCACCCGCCCGGCGAGGCTGCCCGCGGCAGGCATCCGCCCGCGGGGATGGTCGAACGATAGCGCCGCGTCGCCGCGCCCGGAGGCAGCAGCATGGAGATTCCCGGGCAGCGGTCGGCCCGAGGCGGGCGTAGTCGCCCGCGCAGTCAAGCGGGTGCCGCGATCGTCAGGACCGCGGGCGCGGAGGAGAGGTCGCCTGCTCGGCCAGGGCGAAGCCGTCGGCGTCCGCGTCGGGCGCCGACGGCGTGTCGACCAGGAAACCGCGCCGGATCATCGCGCCCGCGTCCAGCGACACCAGGCCCGGGTTCCCGCCGTCCAGGCTGGCGTGGTCGAAGACGATCGTCGAGTGGGCGGCGAGGAGCGTCGTGCGGCCACTCACGATGGGCGCCTCCTCGATCCATTCGGCCGACGAGGCCGACCCGGTATAGGCGCGCGTAGTCGCGTAGCTCCCGCTGCGCGCGTCCTTGACGACGATCCGCCAGCGCCCGGACGAGACGCGCGTGATCGTCACGCTCATCCGGTCGCCCGGTCGTACCGACAGCGTCCGGATCGTCACCGCCGGCGCGGGAAGGATCTCCCACCAGGCCGAGTAGTGGGCGGCGCCGTTGAAGTAGTCGGCCTCCGTGCCGGCCTGGATCAGGGCGCTGCTGGTGAACCCGTCGATCCCGACCCACAGGGCGGAGAAGCTTCCGCGGTAGCTTGCGCGCACGGCCGGGACCGTCCACTGGGCGCCCACGCTCGAGTACGGCCCGCCCGCCACCGCGTAGCCGGCCCAGTTGGAGGAATACCAGCCGAGGCCTCCGGGGTTCCTGGCCGCGGCGGGCGTCGATCCACCGAGCGTGGACGCCGTCACGGGCGCCAAGGCGGGGAGATGGGTCGCCGGAGACGGCGCTGCCGCGGCAGGCGGGAGGGTGGCCGCGATCAGCCGGCCGGAGGGCAGGCCCGCCACCCCGCTCGCCAGGATCGCGGCGACCGCCAGCGCCGCTGCCCCGCCCGCCTGGGCGCCGACCCTGCGCCTGCGCCGGGAATCGCTCCGGTCGTGCTGCATGGCTCCACTGTCCGCGCCACGAGGCAACCGGACAACAAGGGCGGGGTTAAGAATCAGAGATGTGGGACACGGTCCCGCTGGTCAGGCCAGCAGCGCGGCAGCCTGCTCGTCAGCGAACGTCGAAAGGTTCGAATGGCGGCGAAGGAACGACGCTGGACAGTCCGGGCCCTCCGGATCGCGCAGCGCGCGCCGCAGGATCCGCGCCTTCCGCTCGCCGGTCACGAGGAGCCACACTTCCCGGGCTCCGAGAATCCGGTCCATCCCGACCGTGACTCCGGCCGACGGGGCGCGAGACGCACCGTAACGGGCCATCGCAGCCTGCCGGCTCGACGCTGCCAGGCGGACGATGCGGGTCGGGCTGTCCGGCATGGAGCCCGGCTCATTGAATCCGACATGCCCGTTCATCCCGAGCCCCAGCACCACGAGGTCCAGGTCAGCGGCGGCGATCGCATGCCGGGCGACCGCGGCATCGAGATCGGGAGCGTCGACGTCGATCGTGTGAACCATCGCCGGGGGGTCGGGCAGCCGGTCCAGCAGCTGGGCCCGCAACCGCGTGTCGCAGCGGGCAGGATCGCCCGGCGGCAAGCCCGTCCACTCGTCGAGCAGGATGGCGCTCGCCTGGGCGAATGACACCCGGCCCTGGTGGGCCAAGTGCGCGAGAGCGTCGTATGCGGGCACCGGCGTGTCGCCCGTGGGGAGGCAGACGCGCAGGCTGGGGTTCCCAAGGAGGCGCTCGGCCAGCGCCGCGGCGACCTCGTGGGGCCAGGCTGCGGACGAGGAGATGCGCAGCCCCGTCACGCGTGGCCGCCGGTTCGACCCAGGCGCCTGGCCCGCGCCTCGTCCGTGGACGCCGGCCCTGGAGGCCCGGCCGGGTCCCTCATGCGATCGACCAGCACCGACTCCCGGTCCGGCCACCGCGGCAGGCGGGATTGCATCGTCGTCCAGGAACCTCCGGGTGCGTTCCACGAATTGTACGGGTCGACTGGCGAGACCCGCGGGCACCCTGCCAGGCTGCGGACCAGGCAGCTCCCTGGCCCGCCGAGGACGTGTCGCCGGGGGTTGGAGTAGGCTGGCTGGGCTTCGCCCCCGCGGGGCCCCGGGGCGTCCATCCGCGCGGTTGGAGCCGTGACCCGGCGCCGGGGGCACGGTTGTTCTCCCCCGCTTCCACGAGGCCTGCGCGATGCGTCCGCTGTTCGGGTACCACCTTCCCAACTACACGTTCCCCGGGGTCGCGCCGGAGGCGCTCTTCGAGCACGTCGCGGGCCTGGCCCAGCGCGCCGAGGCAGTCGGCTTCGACCTGGTCACGGTGATGGACCACTTCTACCAGATCGGCGGTGTCGGGCCGGAGGAGGCGCCGATGCTGGAGGCCTACTCCATCCTGGCCGCGATCGCGGCCCGGACGTCGCGGGTCCGGCTGGGGGCGCTCGTCACCGGTGTCACCTACCGCAACCCGGCGCTCCTCGCCAAGACCGTGACCACGCTCGACGTCATCTCGGGCGGCCGCGCGATCCTTGGGATGGGCGCGGCCTGGAACGAGTCGGAGCACCACGGCTACGGCTTCGACTTCCCGCGGATCGGCGAGCGGATGGACCGCCTGGACGAGGCGCTCACGATCTGCCGACGCATGTTCACCGAGGAGCGGCCCACGTTCGAGGGGCGCTTCTACCGGATCGACGCCGCGCTCAACCGGCCGCGCCCGGTCCAGGCCGGCGGGCCGCGCATCCTCGTCGGCGGCGGCGGCGAGCAGCGGACGCTTCGCCTCGTCGCGCGCCACGCCGATTACGCCCACTGGTTCCCGCTCGGGATGGACGTGCTCCGCCACAAGACGGAGCTCCTGGATCGGTACTGCGAGGAGATCGGCCGCGACCCGGGGACGATCGTCCGCACGATGGCCGCGCCGGTCCTGCTCGTCGCCGACGAGCGGGAGGGCGAGGCGCGCCTTGCCGGAATCCCGCCGGAGCGACGGGGCGCCCTCGTTCCGGCGACGCCGGCGCGCGCCGCCGAGATCCTCGCGGAGTACGTCGACGCCGGCTTCGGCGGCTTCACGTTCGGCAACACGATGCTGGCGGGCGAGTCGCTGGATCTCGCCGGGGAGCTGATCCGCTCCTTCGCCTGAGCCGGGGCGGTCGCGTCGGTGCGATCGACGCCGGCAGGCGCATCAGTTCTCCTCGCCGAGCACCTCGACGAGGAACGCGGCCGCGGCGACGCCGGCCCGGAAGCGGCCCTGGTCGCCGTGCTGGAAGAGGCGCAGGTCCAGGACGCGCGACCAGCCATGCGCGGGAGCCGCGACGGCCACGCGGAGCACCGTCTGCGACGCGTCCGAATGGGCGACCAGCGAGAGACCGACCTCCACCCCGGCTTCCCGCGCGATCTCGATCGCCTCCGTCTCCACCGGCCAGCCCACCACGTCGCGGGCCACGCCCGGCCCGTGGGCCACCGCGCGCTCCAGGGCGGGGACGTCACGCAGCAGCGCGCCGAGCGCGCCGCGCGTGCCGGCTTCGACGACGGCGAGCCGGACGCCGGCGCGGGCCGCGGCCGCCGCGACCAGGTCGGCCCACGACGTCTCACCCTCGGCCAGGACGTGCCCGCCGAGCGTGTCACGAACCGCCATCTCGGCCGTCTCCAGCACCTGGCGGGCCGGCCGCACGATCCGCCCTCCGGCGTCCCGCTCGTCCACCGCGGAGATCCGGACGTCGAGCCAATCGGCGCGGGCGTAGGTCGCGACGACCGGGTTTGCGGCACGGAGCATGGGTTCGCCGAGGAGCTCCGCGACACGCGACTCGCCGATCCCGTAGGTGCGGAGCGTCCGGACCAGGCGGCCGTCGCCGAGGCCGCGTTCGCGAAGGCGGGGCACCACCCAGTCGCGCCACATGGGGCGCATCTCGTGGGGCGGGCCGGGAAGCAGGATGGCGAGGCGGCCGTCCGGCCGGTCCACCCACCAGCCGGGGGCCGTCCCGTTCGGATTGGGGATCGCGGTCGCCGAGGGGATGAGCCAGGCTTGCTTCAGGTTGAGCTCCGGGAGTGGCATCCCGCGCCGCGCGAAGAGATCCCGCAACCACGCCTGCTGGCCGTCATCGACCTCCGGCACCTCGCCGATCGCGGCTGAGACCGCTTCCCGCGTGAGGTCGTCCGGCGTGGGGCCCAGGCCCCCCGTGGCAACGACGACATCCACGGTCGCCAGCGCCTCGGCGAAGGACGCCGTGACCAGCGCCAGGTCGTCGGGGAGCGCGACGATGCGCCGCACGCTCACGCCGAGCAGCGAGAGCGCTCGCGCCAGCTCGCCGCCGTTCGTGTCCCGGGTCTCGCCCGCCGTGAGCTCGCTGCCGACGGCCAGCAGCTCCGCGGTTCGGATCGGCCGAGGCTGTGCGCCAGGGAGACGCGTGACGGTCATCTCCCGAGGGTACGACGTGGAGAAGGCGGCGTCACGGCGTCCGCCGGGCGAACCGTGAGCTGAATGGCGAGGTGCGGCGAGAGTCGCCGGCGCCGGCCCCCCTCCGGCGCCGGTCCGGGTCAGGCCAGTGGGACGGTGGCCACCTTCGCCCGCCAGGGAACACCGAGCATGGGCAGCAGGTAGCGGTCGAGGCCGTAGTAGCCGGCCACCTTCCAGCCCAGGATCAGGCCGATCGCGAGGGCGAACATGATCGGGTTCACCGAGGTCGAGCCGGCGAGCAGGTAGGACATGTTCATCACGATCCCGAAGAAGGCCGCGACCCCGACGAGGATGCCGAGCAGCAGCCCGATTCCCACGGCGAGCTCGCCGAGCGCGATGAGCCAGCCGAACCAGCCCTGGGCGTGGTTGTCGATCAGGAGCTGGAGGAACGAGCGGTACCAGTCGAACGTGACCGGCGGCGAGCCCTGCCCGGCCGCTGGGACCTTCACCGCGTTCTGCCAGTAGCCGAGGAGCGCCGCACCACCGTCGATCCAGCCCTTCCCGTCGATCTTGTGCCAGCCGGCGACGGCAAACTCGAAGCCCAGGAAGATCCGGATCGGCAGCCAGAACAGGCCCGCCCGCGTGTTGCTGAAGAGATAGCGCGCGAACGCAGGCCCCTCGACTTCCACGACCTCGGCGCCCGGCGTCTTGCGATCCTCGAACATGAGGACGACGACGACGATCGTGAGCACCCAGAACGCCACCGCGGCGACCTGGTTCTCGGTGGTCCCCGCCTTCGGATAGAACCACGGGTTCTCCATGTACACCAGGATCACCGCCGCGATCAACGCGAGCGGCGTCACCAGGTTGCGGTAGCGCGCCGGCATCCAGACCCTCCTGCATGTGCTTGCCGATGGTGGCGTCGTGACGCTCCGCGGAGCGCTCCACGCCGAATCCCGCGCGAGGCGGCCCCCCAGCGATGGCCGACGCTATCACGAGTGGCCCCGGACGGGAATGAGTGCGGATGCCACATAGTGCGATGCCGGGGAGCTACGGAACCAGGCCGTCCGGCGCCAGCGGCAACCCACGCAGCCGGACGCCCGACGCAGCGTAGATCGCGTTCGCGAGCGCCGGGGCGATCGTGATGATGGGCGTCTCGCCACCCCCCGCGGAGGGCAGATCCCGGCGGTCGAGCAGCACAACCTCGACGGGCGGCACGTCGCCGATCCGCGGGACCCGGTAGCCCGCCAGGGACGCGTTCGTGACGCTGCCGGCCTCGAAGTGGATCGCCTCGAAGAGCGCGCCCCCGAGGCCCATCATCGTGGCCCCCTCCACCTGGTTCGCCAGGCCGTCGGGGTTGACGATCGCGCCGCATTCGAACACGGTCACGATCCGTTCGATCTCGACGCGCCGGTCGTCGCCGACGCGGACCGCCACGCAGGTGGCGACTCGGGCCCCCTTCTCGACGCCGCCGGCGATCCCCACCCCGGAGCCGGGCGTGGAGGCCCTGGTGGCCCAGCCGATCCGGTCGGCTGCGGTCCGCAGGACGGCGGCCAGCCGCTCGTCGCGCAGGTGGGCGAGGCGGAGCTCCAGCGGGTCGATCCCGAGGGCGTGCGCCAGCTCGTCCATGTGCGACTCGCGGGCGAAGTGGTTCGCCGTCGCGGCCAGGGCCCGATACGAGCCCTGCGAGAGCGGCGAATCGGCCGGCTGGTAGTCGAGACGCTGGTTGGGGATCTCGTACGGGCCGACGACGCCGAACGGGCCGGAGTTCGTGTTGCGCAGCTCCCAGGCCGTGATTGCACCGTCCCGGTGCGCGCCGCTCCGAACGTCGATCACCGCGGCGGGCCGGAGGTAGCCCTGCCGAAACTCCTCCTCGCGGCTCCAGCGCACCTTGACGGGGCGGCCCGCGGCGCGCGCCAGCCGGGCCGCCTCAACCGAGATCTCGCCCCGGTGCTTGCCGCCGAAGCCGCCGCCGGTATCGGGCACGATCACCCGCACGTCCTCCTCGGGAATCCCGAGCGTCCCGGCGAGCTCGCGGCGCACGCCGAAGGGCGCCTGCGTGCCACACCACACGGTCAGCCGAGCCGCATCCCACTCCGCCAGGGCGACACGTGTCTCGAGGGGAACGTGGGCGATGTACGCCGTGGTGTAGGTGGCCTGGAGCGTGACCGGCGCCGTGGCGAGCGCCGCTTCGAGGTCGCCCAGCTCCTGGTGGAATGCGCCCTCCCAGCCGAGGTCCTCGAGCGGATGCGTGCGCAGGTGCTCGACTAGGTCGATCTCGGACGGTTGGGGCGCCAGGTCCCAGGCGGCCTCGATCGCCCCCAACGCCCGTCCCGCGCTGAACGGGTCCGGTGCGGCGACCCCGACGAACGGGCCCTCCTGGACGACCGTCACGCCCGGCATCGCGACGGCCCGCGAGACGTCGACCGATCGGAGTGTCGCGCCGACGGCCGGCGCTCGAAGCACCCGCCCATGGAGCATCCCCGGACGGGTCAGGTCGGATGGATAGCGCCGGGCTCCCGTCACGATGGCCGGCCCGGTGACCCGGGGCGCCGGGCGTCCGACCAGCTGCTCGGCGGGTCCAGGCGTCAGCGCCGCGCCGGGCGAGGCAACCGCAACCCGGCGCATCCCGCGCACTAGGTCCCCGTAGGTGGCCGAGCGTCCCGTCTCCCGGTGGCGGACGGCACCGTCGGCCGCGACGAGCTCGCGGGGCGCGACGTCCCAGCCCGCGGCGGCGAGGCCGAGCAGGTTCTCGCGTGCCGCCGCCGCGGTCCCGCGAAGCTGCTCGCCGGCATCCGGCATCGAGCGGCTCCCGAACGTGCCCCGGTCCCACGGGCACAGGTCCGTGTCGCCCATCACCAGGCGGACCGCCGGGAGGGCCACCCGCAGCTCCTCGGCGACTCGCAGCGAGAGCGCGGTGCGGTTGTCCTGCCCGACATCGACCTTCCCGGTGAAGGCGGTGATCACGCCGTCGGCGCCGACGTGCAGCCAGGCATCCGCGCTCGTCGACCAGCGGGCCGCGTTCGGCGCCTCCCCGGCCTCCAGTACGACCACGAGGCCCTCCGGGAGCACGTCGAAGTAGTCCCGCTCCGCGGCGCTGGCCAGGTCCCAGGGTCGCCTCGGCCGTCGTGAGCCGGCCGGGAGGTCGGTGCTCGCAGCGACCGGCGCGTCCCACTCCCGAGCAGCGCCATCGCGCGCGAGGTCCGCGGCCTGCCGCACGGCCCGCAGGATCCGGGGGTAGGTGCAGCAGCGACACATGTTTCCGGCGAGAGCCGACCGGACCTGGGCATCGTCGGGGTCGGCGTGCCGCGCCAGGAGGGCGACCGTGCTCATGATCATGCCGGCCGTGCAGTAGCCGCACTGGAACGCACCGGCCTCGATGAAGGCCCGCTGGACGGGATGCAGCCGACCGTCGCGGGCCAGCCCTTCGACCGTCGTGATGACATGGCCGGCGGCGTCGGAGACGCGCGCCTGGCAGGCCTGGACCGGCTCGCCGTCGAGGAGGACGGTGCACGCGCCGCATTCGCCCTCGCCGCAGCCGAGCTTGGCGCCGGTCAGGCCCAGCTCCTCGCGCAGCGCGAAGAGCAGGCTCCGATCCGGCCCCGGCGCGAACTCCCGTGCGACGCCGTTCACGACGACCTGCCTGGAGCCAGCCATTTCCACACCTCGCGTGACTGTGCCGGGAAGACCCAGCATACCCTCGAGCGACACGACCCCGGCATGCCGGGCCCACGAGCCGTCGTCTATTCAGGCGAACTTCAGCGTCGGGCCACACGATGACGCCCATGAACGCGCGAGGCTCCTGATGCAATCGAACGGCCGGCGGCTCGCCTGGATCGCCCTGTTCCTCCTCCTGCTCGTCGTGGTGGGCGCGGTCGGCTATCGGCTGGGCATCGCGCACGGCGGCGTCGTCAACGCCGCGGCGGTGCGCGGCTTCGGCTTCCGCTACCCGAGACTTGGGTTGCTGGGCCTGCTGGGACCGCTCGTCCTGGTCGGCCTTGCCGTCATGTTCGTCGTCCTGCTCGTCCGCGAGCCTGCCCGGCCGCCCGCCCCGCCCGCCCCGCCCGAACCGCGCGATGGCGGCGATGGCGTCGACCGGCTCCGGGAGCTCGCCACGATGCACGCCCAGGGCCAGCTGACCGACGAGGAGTTCGCGGCGGCAAAGCGCAAGCTCCTTGGCCTGTAGCCCGGCCAGGAAGGGACGTCGACCAGTGCAACCCAATCGACCGCCGGCTCGAGGCCGGCTCCGCTCGCGGGCGTGGCTCCTGGCCGCGGTCGCCGTCCTCGTCGTGGTAGGCGTCGGCGCGGCCGGCTTCGTCTACTTCTTCGACCAGTCCGTGCCGGCCGCCGTCTCGCTCGGCTCGGCAACATCGCCGACCATCGCGGGCGGGTCGGCCGGCGCCCCCGCGGCCGCGGTGGCGGTCGCCTCGGCCGCCCCCGGCAGCTCGGCCGCTGGATCGACGCCCGCCGCCGGCGCCTCGGCCGCGACCGGAGCGAGCAGCCTCGACGGGACGTGGACGGTCGACACGTCCATCGGGAGCTTCTCGGACTTCACCAGCAGCTTCGTCGGGTATCGCGTCGCGGAGCAGCTCGCCAACGTCGGCGCGACCACCGCGGTCGGCCGAACCCCGAAGGTGAGCGGCACGCTGACCGTGTCGGGGACGTCGATCACGGCCGTCTCGATCACTGCCGATCTCACGGCGCTCCAGAGCGACCGCTCGATGCGCGATGGCCAGCTCCACACCCAGGCGCTCCAGACCGACACCTACCCGACCGCGACGTTCGTGCTCGCCGACCCGATCACGCTCGGCCACCTGCCGGCCGAGGGCGAGACGATCAGCGTGACCGCGGTCGGCGACCTGACGCTTCACGGCGTGACGAAGCGGGTCTCGATCCCGCTCCAGGCGAAGCTCGCCAGCGGCGTGGTCACCGTGGTGGGGTCGCTCCCGATCGCGTTCGCCGATTACTCCATCGCCGCGCCCCAGTCGATGATGGTCCTCTCCGTCGCCGACAACGGCACGATGGAGCTGCAGCTCCACTTCACGAAGGGTTGAACCCGGCCCATGACCCAGCCGGTCGGCCCCGATCGTCGCGAGCCGGGCGATGATCGCGTAAAGGACTCTGAACTATCAGCGATGTTTCAGGAATCGGGTTGACCCTCGTTTCCAGAGTTCCGAGCCACTGACTGAGGAATCGAACCACCATGGATGACAATCTGACCCAGTTCTCTCCTCCCGAAGAGAGCACAGCCGGCTGGGAGCCAGCCGCACCGTCGGTTGCGGCCGCTTCCGATCGTCCGATGGACGCCGCGGCGAGCGAGCCCCGGATCACCAACGGAGGCGGCACGCCCGCACCTCGCGCGACGCGCCGGCGGGCCTTCGCCGGGATGGCGGCCCTCGCCATCGTCGCGGCCGCGCTCGCGTCCGGGGGTACCACCCTCGCGCTCGTCGCATCGGGCGCCCTGGTCCGTCCCGCCGTTACCGTCGTGTCGGCCAACGCGCCGGCCGATGTCGTGAGCTACGTGACACCGGCGTCCTCCGGGACGAGCGCCACGGGCGGCTCGTCGAATTCGGCGGCCGCCCAGACGAGCGGCAGCGTCGTCTCGGCGGCCGCGCAGGTCAGCCCGGCCGTCGTCACGATCATCACGTCCAGCGCCGCCGGCAGCACCGGCTCCGGCCAGACCCAGAACCCGTTCGGCCCGGGGTTCGACCCGTTCGGCCAGGGCAACGGCAACGGCAGTGGCGGCGGGACGCAGGGCGGCAACGGATCCAACGGCTCGGGCACCCTTCCCGGCAGCGGGACGCAGGGCCAGTCGCTCTACGGCCTCCCGTCGGGCCAGACCCCGGTCAGCGTTGGCTCCGGCGTGATCTTCAACTCGAACGGCTGGATCCTCACCAACCACCACGTCGTGTCCGATCCCGGAACGCTCACCGTCCAGCTCTCCGACGGCCGCTCGTTCCCGGCCACGGTCTACGGCACCGACACGCTCACCGACCTCGCGATCGTGAAGATCGACGCGACCGGGCTCCCGACCGCCACGCTCGGCGATTCGTCGGCCCTCCAGCTCGGGCAGACCGTCATCGCGGTCGGCGACCCGCTCGGCACGTACCCGGGCACTGTCACGGTGGGCGTGGTCTCCGGCGTGGACCGCTCCATCACGGATACGACCGGCAGCCTGGATGACCTGATCCAGACCGACGCGGCCATCAACCCGGGCAACAGCGGCGGCCCCCTGGTCGCCACGAACGGCGCGGTGATCGGCATCGACACGGCCGTCGCCGGCTCGGCCCAGGGGATCGGCTTCGCGATCCCGATCAACGTGGCGATCCCGCTGACCCAGCAGGCGCTTGCCGGGCAGAAGCTGGCCCGGCCCTGGATCGGCATCCAGTACCAGTCGCTCGACGCCGGCCTCGCCGCCCGGAACAACCTCTCCGTGAGCGAGGGCGCCTGGATCACATCGGACGGAAGCGGATCGGCTGTCCAGGCCGGCAGCCCGGCCGCGACGGCGGGACTCCGCGAGAACGACATCATCACGGCCGTGGACGGGTCCAAGGTGGACACGAACCACCCGCTCGTCGAGCTCCTCGCCACCCACCAGCCGGGCTCCACGGTCACCCTCACGGTGCGGCGCGGAACGACGGACCTGACTGTGCAGGTCACGCTCGCGACGCGTCCGGCGACCACGAACTAGCGCTCAATCTCGAGGCCGGCTCGCCCCTCCGGGCCCGCCTCGCTCGTCCTCTCGAAGCCGGCCCCGTCCCCGGGGCCGGCTTCGACGCGCATGGGCGGGGCGCGCGCGGCCGCGGTCCCGGCCCGCCCAGCGCGCCGACGCCAGCCTGCAATCCGCTCGGCGCCCCGGCCCGAACAGGTGGGCAAGCCGGCCGCCAAGGGACCGGCAGGACGCACAGGAGACACCCACGATGTTCGAACGCATCCGCCGAGGGGCGATCGTCGCCGGCGCTGCCGCGATGCTGCTCGTCGTCGCCGGCAACGTTGCCGCGGCGAGCCCCGCGAAGCTGACCGCGGTCGTCGCGACCGACGACACCGGCTCCCCGGCCGCCGGCATGGCCTGGATCCGCGTGCTGCACGCGTCGCCCGACGCCCCCGCGGTCGACGTCTACGTGGACGGCGCCAGGGCGATCACCGACCTCGCCTTCGGCTCGATCACCGACTACACGCCGGTCACCGCCGGCAACCATGCCATCAAGGTCTGCGCGACCGGCAGCACCACCGTGTGCCCCATCGACGTGCCCGCTCTCGCGGTCGCCGACGGCATCAAGTACACCATTGCCGCGACCAACGAGCTTGCCAAGATCACCGCGCAGGTGATCACGGACGCGCCGTCGGCCACGATGACCGACAGCGCCCAGGTCCGCGTCGTCCACTTCTCGGCCGACACTCCGGCCGTGGACGTCCTTACCGCGGATGGCACATCGAAGCTCGTGACCAACCTCGCCTATCCGAACGCGTCGAGCTACCTCTCGCTCCCGGCGAGCACGTACTCGGTGAAGGTCTGCGCCGCTCCGGGTGACACGGTCTGCCCGCTTGGACCGCTTTCGCTCACCGTCGCCAACGGCAAGGCCTACTCGGTCTTCGCGGTCGGGTCGCTGACGGCCCTCCTGGCCACGCCGGCACCCTCCGCGACTCCGGCCGCCTCCATGACCCCGCCGCCCACCAGCACGCTGGGAAGCACGAGCGAGACCTCGACCCCGGGCTCGGGCCTGGCTCTGGGGATCCTCGCCCTCGCGTTCGTCTCCGCCCTGGGGATCGGCGTGGCCCGCCCGCTCGCGGCGCGCCGGGCACGCCGCTAGCACCGCTTCGGTTCACTCCTCCGAGGCCGGCCCGTTCCCTCCGGGCCGGCCTCGTCACGTCGCGGTGCCGTGGCAGCGTGACCACGACCTTTCCGTTCACGGAAAGGTTATACTGGTGTCCGTGAGCCGCACGAGAGCGCCGGAACCGCCCGGCGACCCCGCCACCCGCCTCCCGATCGCGGGTGCGCCCCCGCTCCGAATCCACGAGGTCGCCGAGCTCGTCGGCCTCACGCCGCGCTCGATCCGGTACTACGAGGAGATGGGGCTGCTGAGCCCGTCCGCCCGGTCGCGCGGGGCGTACCGGCTGTTCGACCAGCTGGACGTCGACCGCCTCCGCTTCATCAAGAGCCTCCGCGACGACGCGGGGTTCTCGATCGCCGAGATCGGCCGGCTCCTGGAGGATGAGGCCGCCCGCCGGCTCGCCCGCGAGGCGCTGGCCTCGACGGACGACCCCGCGGAGCGTCACCGGATCCTCAGCGGGCGGCTCGCGAGCATCGACGACCAGCTCGCGGGCCTCAACGAGAAGCTCACGCGGCTCCAGGAGATGGTCAGCGAGCTGCAGAGGCGCCGGCGTCACGTCCTGGGGCACCTCGCGGAGCTCGCGGGCGACACGGCGAGCGCCGGCGACGCGCCCGCCCCCGCTGGGACCGCACCGGCGGACGGCAGAGCCGTGGCAGCCGGTCGGAGCCCTGCCCGATGACGACCCGGATCGGCCGCGGCTCCGTTCGCTGGCCGGGAGCCCTGCGCCACCGCAACTTCCGCCTGTTCTGGTTCGGCCAGCTCATCTCGCTGGTCGGGACCTGGATGCAGTCGATCGGCCTGGCCTGGCTCGTGCTCATCCTGACCCACGACCCGCTCTGGCTCGGGTTCGTGGCCGCGGCCCAGTTCCTGCCGGTCCTGATCCTGGGGCTGTTCGGGGGCATCATCGCGGACGTCCTCCCCAAGCGGGCGACGCTCGTGGGCACCCAGACGGCCTCGATGCTCCTCGCGCTCGTGCTCGCCGCCCTCAGCTTCGCGAACGTCGCGCAGGTGTGGCCAATCCTCCTGCTCGCCGCCCTGCTCGGGCTCGTCAACGCCGTGGACATGCCGACGCGCCAGGCGTTCGTCATCGAGATGGTCGGCGTCGAGGACGTGACAAACGCCGTCGGCCTGAACTCCGCGGTCTTCAACGCCGCCAGAATCGTGGGGCCTGCGCTCGGGGGCATCCTGATCGGGCTGGTCGGCGTGACGGCCTGCTTCTTCCTGAACGGCGTCAGCTTCATCGCCGTGATCGTGGGCCTGCTGCTCATGCGAGAGTCCGACCTCCGGGCGGCCGCCCGGCTGGCGCGACCAAGGAGCGTCCGGGCCGTGGCCGACAACCTGGCCGAGGGTCTGCGCTATGTCCGGTCAACTCCCGTGGTCCTGCTCGCGGTCTGCCTGGTCGGCTTCGTCTCCACCTTCGCGATGAACTTCAACGTGATCGCCCCGGCCCTTGCGCAGGAGGTCCTCGGGGTCGGCGCGACCGGCCTCGGGTTCCTCCTTTCCTCGATGGGACTCGGCTCGCTGGTCGCGGCCCTCCTGGTCGCGTCGCTGCGGCGCCCCAGACCCTGGATCAT
>CAZKXK010000007.1:20603-24786 GCA_964556585.1 uncultured Anaerolineaceae bacterium | reverse complement strand
CGATCCTCCGCCAGGTGATGGGGACCTGGCCGCCCGACCGAGAGGGGTAGCAGGCTGGCCGTGCGTGCCTCGATCTCACCGCGCGCCCCCTGCGACACCTCGCCCAGGCTGAACGGCATCGCGTGCGGTCCACTGGTGCGAGCACGCGGCCCCGCGGCGACGTCGCACGGGAAGCTGGCGGCGGTCGCGCTGGTCGCGGCGCTGCTCGGCGCTGCCTGCGACTCGACCGCCCCCCTCCCGTCACCCGCTCCGGCCAGCACGCTGCCGGCCAGTGCCGTGCCGAGCGTCATCGCGGCCCCGCCCACCACCACCCCCCCTCCGACCCTCGCAGCTCCGCCGCCCGTGTCCTGGAGCGACTGCGGGGGCGGCTTCGAGTGCGGGAGCGTCGACGTGCCCCGGGATTACGCGGACCCGCTCGGCCCGGTCGTCCGACTCGCCCTGATCCGGCTCGAGGCGAGCGATCCGACGCAGCGGATCGGATCGCTCGTGGTGAACCCGGGCGGACCCGGCGAGAGCGGCATCGACTTCGTGCGCCAGGCCGCGACCGCGATCTTTTCACCCGAGATCCGCGCCCGGTTCGACATCGTCGGCTTCGACCCGCGCGGAGTGGGGTCGAGCACCCCCGTCCACTGCCTGGACACCCTCGACCACTTCGTCCCGCAGGACGCGACCGCGGCCACCCCGGCGGGTCTCGCCGACCTGCTCGGCGGCGCGAAGGCGTTCGCCCAGCAGTGCGGGCAGCGCAACGCCGACCTCCTCCCGCATCTCGCCACGGCGGACGTGGCCCGCGACCTCGACCAGATCCGCGCGGCGGTCGGGGATGAGCAGCTCACCTACCTTGGGTTTTCCTACGGCACGCTGATCGGCGAGGACTACGCGTCGCTCTTCCCGACCCACATCCGCGCGCTCGCCCTCGACGGCGTGGTCGACCCGAGCCTCGGCGAAGCGGCCGTCCGCGAGGACCAGGCCGTCGCGTTCGAGGGGTCGCTCGACCGGTTCCTGGCCGACTGCGCGGCCCACCCGAGCTGCGCGTTCTACTCCGGGGGCCGCCCGGGGACCGCGTTCGACGCCCTCATGCGCCAGATCGAGCGCCATCCCGTGGCCACGCCGCGCCTGACGAACCGCGAGCCAGTCGGGCCGACGCAGGCGTGGGACGCGGTCACCCAGGCGCTCTACGCCCGGGCTTCCTGGCCCGTGCTCGCCGAGGCGCTCGCCCAGGCCCAGGAGGGTGACGGGAGCCTTCTGCTCCTCATGGGCGATCCGCTTCGTGGCCGCAACAGCGATGGCTCGTATTCCAACCTCATCGACGCCTACGACGCCGTCACCTGCCTCGACTGGCCGTCGCCCCAGGACCCCGCTGCCTACAGCGCGATGGCGAGCCGGTTCACCGCGGCCGCGCCGCGCGTCGGGCGGCTGCTCGCGTTCAACGACGTCGAGTGCGCCTACTGGCCGGTGCCCCCTGCGCGGGTCCCCGCCCCGGTCGCGGCACCCGGAGCACCGCCGATCGTTCTCGTGGGCTCAACCGGCGATCCGGCCACGCCGTATGCCTGGGCACAGGCCGTTGCCCGGCAGCTCTCCTCCGCCGTCCTCGTCACACGCGTCGGCGAGGGACACACGGGGTACCTCGTGAGCGCCTGCGTTCGCGACGCGATCGATGCCTACCTCCTCGACCGCTCCGTGCCAGCGGTGGGCCTGCGCTGCACACACTGAGAGCGCGCCGCCGGTGCCTTCAGGCTCGGGTGGATTGAGCGGCGGCTCGTCCCCGCTGGGGCACGAAGAGGGCCCCCGCCGTGTCGGCGGGGGCCATCGCTCAGGCTCCGGGTATCTCGCCCGGGAGCGGGTCAGCGCGCCCCGGGGCGGAGGTCACTGCACGAGGTAGTACTCGGATGCCGTGTAGCGGGTGATCGAGTTGTAGGGGGTGCGGGGCGCGAAGGCGCGGACGTACCAGGTGCCCTTCGAGCCGAACCGGAACGTGGTGCTCGCGACGCCGGAGGAACCGGTGGCAACCCCGCGCTCGGCCTTGAGGACCCAGGCGCCGCTCACCTTCTGGTAGAAGCGGAACGTGACCATGGAAGGCGCGTTGTCCGCCCGGGTGGGCCGGACCGTCGTGGCAAAGGTGATCGACGTGCCGCCGGAGATCGCCCTGGTGCCCGTGTGGTGCGGGCTCAGGGTGCTGACCGTCTGGCGGACGCCGACGATGTAGACCGTGCTCGTGGCAGCACCCAGGTCGGTGGTGCCGAGGAAGCGGGCCCGGACGTAGCCGGTCCGGGTCGGGGTGTAGGTGAAGGAGGCGAAGCCGGCCGCGTTCGTGGTCAGCGTCGCGATCGTCGTCCAGGGGACGCCGACGCTCGTGTACTCGAGGACGAAGGACCGGTTGGCTCCACCCGTCCCGAACTGGACGGAGAAGGTGTCCGGCTCACCGTAGGTGACCATCCCGCGGGAGCGGGTCAGGCTGATCGCGGCGGGGGCGATGACGGTGATCGCGGCACTCGTGGCCGCGGTCTTCGAGCCGTTGTTGAGGTCCGTCGCGGTGACCGTCCGGCCGCCGACGCCGTTGAGCGTGACGCTGAACGTCCTGGTGCCGCCCACGAGCGCGGCACTGGCGGGCAGGGTCGCGGCCGGGTCGCTCGAGGTGATCCCGACGACATCCGTCGAGGTCACCACGTTCCAGTTGGCATCGACCGCGTTGACCGTGACGGTGAACGGGCTGCCGGCCATCTGGGTGATCGGGGTGCCCGCCCTGCCGGAGGCCGTGCCGGACGCGGCGATCTCACCGGGGACGACCACCTGGAGCTTCGCGAAGGTCCCCGCGACGACGGTGAAGGCCGCGCTGGAGCCCGATGCCAGCGGCGACATGCCGCTCGTGCGGGTGGCGGTCAGTCGGACCCCCGTCTCGGCCTTTGAGTACCTCACCCCGGAGATCGTGACCGAGCTCGCGCCCTTCGCGATGGAGCCGGTCAGGGTGCCGCCGAGCGTCCCCGAGCCGGCGTTGAGGCTGAGCGAGACGGCCGTGCGCGAGGTGACATTGGCCGGGGTTCCGGCGACGTCCTGCGACTGGACGACGACGTTGAAGGCCGCGCCGGCGGTCGGGCTCTGCGGACTGATCGAGGTGATCGCGAGCTTCGCCGCGGCACCGGCGCCGGCGGTGACCCTGAACGCGTCGGTCCCGAGGAAGCTGAAGCTGGTGCAGCCGCCGCTGCCGCTGACCGTCACGTCCCGCAATCCGACGGCGGCGACGGTGGTGACGGTGACGTTTGCCGTCATCACCGTGATGCTGCTCCGTGCGACGCCCGCGGCGCTGACTCCGCTGCCGGAGAAGGTGACGCCGTAGGTCGCGCAGCCGTGCGCGAAGTCCGAGCCGGTGATCGTGACCAGCTGGCTCGTGGCGCCCTGGGCGAGCGAGCTCGGGGAGACCGAGCTCACGGCCGCCAGCGCCGCGATCGGCGCACCGAGGGCGACAAGGAGAACGAGGGCCTGCGCGACGGCCAGGGTGCGCAGACGGGACATGGGTCGGCTCGAGGTTCTTGGCATCTGGTTGCTCGCCTCCTGTAGTGCCACCGGCGTGGCCATGGCGCGGCCATTGCCGCGTTCGCGCGCGTCCCTGTGAGCCCGTCCACGGCCGAACTGTGGCCTCTTCATCCGAAGGGGTCCGGGCATTGCTCGCGGGGGGTCCGCCGGACGATGCCGTGCGCGCTCCGGTCATGGCCTCCGTGAACGTTGAGATCGGGCCGGGTCCGCCGCGGCGTCGCTTCCACGCGCCGGGGACGGGCGGGTCCTCAGGCCTTGGGTTCCTCGTCGCCGAACGAGCCCGGCTGCCCGCGCTCGGCCGCATCCTTCTCGGGTGTCGTCTCTTCGCCGGCGGCGAAGGTGCCGGGGTGCTGAGCCCGCTCGGCGGCGTCCTTCTCGGGTGTCGCCTCCTCGCCGGCGGCGAAGGTGGCAGGATCGTTGCGGGCGTACCGGCCGACCTGGCCGGGTGTCTGGGTGACTGGGAGCGGGGCCGGGGTGGCGCTGCTCGTGGTCTTGGGCTCGGTCATGGTTCCCTTTCCGGACCCGACGAGGGGTCCTCGCCGCGGACCGACAGCGTCCGCAGCCGGCCCGAAACCCGTGTCCCTCGAGATCAACGGACGTCAGTGTCCCGCCTCCACCGGCCGCCGTCATGACGGTCCGTCATCCGCCTGGCGAT
>CAZKXK010000007.1:0-20503 GCA_964556585.1 uncultured Anaerolineaceae bacterium | reverse complement strand
CAGTGTCCCGCCTCCACCGGCCGCCGTCATGACGGTCCGTCATCCGCCTGGCGATACCCGGCGAAGCCGCGGGCACCGGGCCCGGCGCGAAGCGGTGCGCGCCTCGACGCCGCGCTAGGCTTGCCGCCAGGCAAGCGCGAACCACCCACTGAAGGAGCCCGCATGCGCGTCCGAGTCCTGTCCGCCGCCGTGGCATCAGCCGCTGCCATCCTCGTTGCCGGCGCCTCGTACGCGGCCGCCGCCCAGGGGACGCCAATCCCCGCGCCCATCGACTACGCGTACGTCCGGGTCCTGGACGCGATGACCGGCCAGCCGGCGCTCGACGTCTACGTGACGCACGTGGCGACCGAGACCCCGCCGACCTACCCCCACGTCCGGTACGGCCACTGGACCGCCTACCAGCGGACGTACTTCACGCCCGACTGCGTCGGCAAGAGCGTGTGCAGGCTGGAGTTCGAGATGGCGCTGCCGGGCCAGACGAGCGGGTTCAAGAAGGACCTGCTCGTCTTCCGCGCCGGCTGGCACTACACCGTTGCCCTCGCCTCCACGGGGAGCACCGGGCCGAACTTCATCGTCGTCCACGAGGCGACGTCGACGCCGCCCAGCGCGTCCATCCGCTTCGGGAATCTCACGAGCGACGTGACCAAGTCGCTCGACTTCTCCGCCGTCCGAATGGCGAGGAGCGCCGGCCCCGCGTCGGTGAACGCCTCGAACGTCTCGTACGCACGGGTCACCCCCGGCCGGTCGGTCATCGCCGGCCCCTGGAACGTCCAGTTCGGCGTCCACGGCTCCATGTTCATGGCGCGGGCCGTCACGAACGCGAACCTGGCCTCGGGGAAGCGCTACACGGTCTACGCCATCGGGTCGCCCGGCGGCACGGGCGCCTACGCCGCGCGGTTCATCGTCCTTCCGAACAGGTAGCTGCGCAGCGAGCTCGACATTCCATCGAGCAGGACGACGCCCGACCCGAGCACGACGGCGAACAGGGCCCAGCCGCGTCTCACCGGCATGGACGACCCGGCGTCGCCGGTCACGACGATGCGTCGCCCGCGACCGCGCGATTGCTCGCGAGCATCTTCGCCGCGTCGTTGAAGAGCCCGTTCAGGATCCGGGACGTGGACGGGAAGGCGTGGATCGTGTCGGCGAGGACGTCGACGGGCACGCGCGCCTTGATCGCCAGGACGCACTCGTGGATCGCCGCGGAGGCGTCGGGCGTGGCCATGGCCGCCCCGAGGAGCTGCCGCGAGTCCCGATCGACCACGACCGTGACGTGCCCGAAGGTCGCCTCCACGGAGTAACCCTTCGCGGTCGTCGGGAAGTCGGCGACCAGCTCGAACACGTCGCGGCCGTCCGCCCGGGCCTGTTCCAGCGACATCCCCACGAAGGCGAGCTCGGGGTCCGTGTAGGTGGCTCGCGGCAGCGCGCGGTAGTCCGGCACCACCGCCTCGCCCAGCGCCATCCGGACCGCCATCACGCCCTGGTAGTGGGCCTGGTGGGTGTGCAGCTCCGGACCCGCCGCGTCGCCAACGAGATAGACGCCATCGGCGATCCGCAGGCGGCCATCTCGAGCGAGCACGGCCCCATCGCCCGGGTCGATCCCGATCGTGTCGAGCCCGAGGCTCGCGACCGGGAAGGTCCGGCCGACCGCCAGCAGCACGGCATGACCTTCGGCCGTCGAGCCGTCGTCCAGGTCGACGATGTCGGCCCCGCCGGCGCCCGCCCCTGCCCGCGCGCGCAACGCCCGAACACCCAGCCGGACGCGCACACCGTCGGCCTCGAGCGCCAGCTGGGCCGCTTCGCTGTTGCGCGGGTGGTCGTGGTGCAGGAGCCGGGCGCCCGACTGCACGATCTCCGTCGGCACGCCGAACCTGGCGTAGACCTGGGCGATCTCGACGCCGGTGGGCCCGCCGCCCAGGACGAGCAGGCTCCGCGGCAGATCGCGGGCGGCCGTGGCCTCCCTGTTCGTCCAGGTGCGGATCGTCTCGATCCCGTCCACGGGCGGGACCTTCGTGGCCGACCCGACCGCGAGGATCACGGCCTGCGCCTCCACCTCCACGCCGGGCGCACCGCCGCTGATCGCGACACGTCCGGGGCCGGCGAGACGGCCTTCGCCGCGATACACGCGCGCCCCGGCGGCCTCGAGCCCCCGGACGTGGCCGGCGTCGTCGGGGTAGTCGCGACCCTCCCGGTTGATCATGTAGTCGCGGCGCGCGGATGCCCGCGACCACGGGTAGTCTCCGCCCGCCGCGTGACGGGCAGCCCCGTTGAGGAGCGACTTGGAGGGGATGCAGCCCCAGAACGGGCACGAGCCGCCGAACAGGTCACGGTCGACGACCGCCACGCGTGCTCCCCGCTCGCGCGCCTCGTAGGCGGCCGCCTCGCCGGCCGGCCCCGCGCCGATGATCACGAAGTCGTAGCGGTCCATGGCTTCCTTTCAGCGGTCGGGGCATCCAGCGCGGCCGGGAACGACCCGGCCGGCGTCGTGGCGAGGTCCGTTCTGCGCTAGTCCCGCCCATCCCGCCGACCGTTACGCTGCGGCCGGGCGCGCCGGCGTCCGCGACATCGCCGTGGGTCGACCCGTTGCCCCGGGGTGTAACGCCACGGACGGCGCGGGGACGGAATTCGGGCGCCCGGCCGTCGACTGGTAGAGTCCGGGCGACCCGACGCGATCGGCCACGGTTGCGACGGGCTCAGGACAGGAGGGGACCCAATGCGGCTGACCCGCGTGCTCGCCCTCGGGGCGTCCGTGCTGGTGCTCGTGAGCGCCTGCTCGGCGGGAGGGGGCGGCAAGCCGACCATCAAGGTCGGATCCGATGGCTTCTACGAAGCCAAGCTCATGGCCGAGATCTACGCGCAGGCCCTGGAGGCTGGCGGCTACACCGTGGATCGGACGGGCATCGGGATCGGGAGCCGCAAGGTGTCCGCGCCCGCCCTCGAGAGCGGCCAGATCGATCTGAAGCCCGAGTACATCGGGAGCGGGCTGGCCTACTACCAGCCGGGTGCCCAGACCGGGGACCCGGCGGCCAACGAGGCGGCGCTCCAGGCGGTGCTGGCGACGAAGGGCGGCGGCATCACCGTCCTGGACTACTCACCCGCGGCCGACCAGAACGCCTTCGTGGTCCGCAAGGAGACCGCGACGCAGTACAACCTCGTGAAGCTCAGCGACGCCGCGCCGGTGCAGAACCAGCTCAAGTGGGGCCTTGCGACCGACTGCAAGACGAACCCGGTCTGCGCGGCGGCCCTGAAGTCCGCCTACGGGATCGACCCGACGAACATCACGTCGCTCGCCGCCTGCGACACGCCGATGGCCCAGGCCCTGGCCAACAAGACGATCGACGTCGCCGAGCTCTGCTCGACCCAGCCGGACATCGCGGTCAACGGCTTCGTGGTGCTGACCGACGACAAGCAGACCCAGCCGGCCGACAACATCGCGCCGCTCGTCCGCAATGACCTCCTCGCCAAGGTGGACAAGACGTCCTTCGAGAAGATCCTCAACGATGTCTCGGCGAAGATGACCACGGCCAGCCTGACCCAGCTCAACAAGCAGGTGTCCGTCGACCAGATGGACATCGGGGCCGTCGCGAAGGCCTGGCTCCAGTCGGTGGGCCTGGTCAAGTAGCCTTCGGATGCCCGAGCAGCCCGCGCACCGGGCCGCGGTCGTCGAGTACCAGCACGTCTCGAAGCGCTACGCGGCGGCGAGACCCAAGGTGGGCGCGCCCGCCGCGCCCGGCGCTGTCAACGACCTGTCGCTGACCGTCCCCGCCGGCAAGATCTGCGTGCTTGTCGGACCGTCCGGCTGCGGCAAGACCACCAGCCTGAAGATGGTCAACCGCCTGATCGAGCCGACCGGCGGCCGGATCCTCATCGACGGCGCGGACGTGGCCGGCCGCGACGCCACCGAGCTGCGCCGCGAGATCGGCTACGTGATCCAGCAGGTGGGCCTTTTCCCGCACCAGACGATCGGCGCGAACGTCGCGGTCGTGCCGCGCCTTCTCCGCTGGCCTGTCGCCAGGCAGCGGGAACGGGCGGAGGAGCTGCTCGCGCTGGTCGGCCTGGAGCCGGCGATCTACCGCGACCGCTACCCGGCCCAGCTCTCCGGCGGGGAACGCCAGCGCGTCGGGGTTGCCCGTGCACTGGCCGCCGACCCGCCCCTCATGCTCATGGACGAGCCGTTCGGCGCCGTGGACCCGATCGTCCGCGAGCGGCTCCAGAACGAGCTCCTGCGGCTCCAGGCGGAGCTGGCCAAGACGATCCTGTTCGTGACCCACGACATCGACGAGGCGATCAAGATGGGCGACCTGGTCGCCGTCATGCAGGCTGGCGGGCACCTCGAGCAGTTCGGGCCGCCGGCCCAGGTCCTTGCCGCCCCGGCGTCGGAGTTCGTCGCCGAGTTCGTGGGGGCCGACCGCGGCCTGAAGCGGCTGTCGCTTTCGCGGGTCGGCGACGTCGCGCTCCAGCCGGTCGTGACGGCCCGCGTCGGCGACCCCGCGGGCGACGCGCGCGCCCGGACGTTCGCGGACCCGTTCCCCTACCTGCTCCTGCTGGACCCCTCGGACCGCCCGATCGGCTGGGTCAGCCAGCGCCACGTCCCCGCGTCGGGCGTGCTGGAGGCGTCGCTCGCGACGCCGATGTCCCCGCTGCTCGACCGCCGGACCACCCTGAAGGACGCGCTCTCGATGATGCTCGACGCGGACGTGCAGACCGGCATCGTCGTCGACCGGGCCGGCCGACTTCGCGGCGTGCTTTCGGTGGAGGCGATCGCGGCCGCGCTCCGGCCGGGTGCCGACCCGGACGGGATCGCGGCCGGCACGTCCGGAACCGGCGGGTGAGCCCCGGGCTGGCGGCGGTCGGCGACGGCGCGTGAGCCAACGTTGGGCGGCGCGATGATCGACTGGGGCTGGCTGGCCGCTCACCTCGACGCGATCGCCTACCGGACGGGCCAGCATCTCTACCTGGCGGCGATCGCGGTCGGGGTCGGGTTCGCGATCTCGTTCGTGCTGGCGCTCGTGGCGGCCCGCCAGCGGGCCTTCTACCCGCCGATCAGCGCGCTGGCGGGCATCCTCTACACGATCCCCAGCCTGGCGCTTTTCGCGGCGCTCATCTCCATCACCGGGTTCTCGGTCGTCACGGCCGAGGTTCCGCTCGTCATGTACACGCTGGTGATCCTGGTGCGGAACATCGTCGCGGGCCTCGACGGCGTTCCGGCGGACGTCCTCGAGGCGGCCGACGGCATGGGCCACACCCGCCGGCAGCGGCTCTGGCGGGTCGAGCTCCCGCTCGCGGTCCCGCTCATCGTGGCGGGGCTGCGCCTGGCCACCGTCTCCACCATCGGGCTCGTGACGATCACCGGGACGATCAGCGACGCGTTCGGTGGGCTCGGCTACTTCATCCTGGACGGCTACAACCGGGGCGGCTTCCCGACCGAGATGTACGCGGGAGCGCTCCCGTCGATCCTGCTCGCGCTGGGCGCCGATTTCCTGTTCGTCCGGGCCCAGCGGCGCATCACGCCCTGGGCCCAGGCGCGGGCGCTCGAGGCGACGTCGTCGTGAACCTCGTGGCCGAGACCGCGGCCTGGCTGACCAATCCGGCCCAGTGGGCGGGTCAGGCCGGGATCCCGAACCGCCTCCTGGAGCACGTGTTGATCGCCAGCATCTCGCTCGCGGCTGCCCTCCTGCTGGCGCTCCCCGCGGGACTCGCGATCGGCCACACGGGGCGGGGCGCCGGGCTGGCCGCGGGCGTCGCGAACCTCGGGCGCTCGCTGCCTTCGCTCGCGGTCATCGCCCTCGCGATCCCGGTCACCGTGCGCATCGACCCGGTCCTGGGAGGGTCCGTCCTGCCGACGCTCGTGGCAATGGTGGTGCTCGCGGTCCCGCCCATCCTCGTCAACGCGTACACGGGCGTCGCGGAGGTGGACCGTGACCTTGTCGAGGCGGGTCGCGGCATGGGCATGCGCGAGCGCGAGATCCTGCTCGGGATCGAGCTGCCGGTCGCGCTCCCGGTGGTGCTCGGCGGGGTCCGATCGGCGGCCGTCCAGATCATCGCGACCGCCACGCTCGGGGCGATCTTCGGGAGTGGCGGGCTGGGCCGCTTCCTCGTGGACGGGATCGCCCAGAACGACGACGGCCAGGTCTTCGGCGGAGTGCTCCTGGTGGCGACGCTCGCGCTCGCGACCGAGGCGGCAATCGAGATCCTGCAGCGACTGGCGCGATCGAAGGGTGCGGAGAACGCCGCCTCGCCCGCGTCCGCGATCGCGCCCGGCCCCCCGGTGCTCCGCGTCTGATCCCGGCCGGCGCAACAGGCCGAATGGCACTGGGGACAGGGCCGCCGGGCTGTGGCACAATGCGGTCTCGGGAAGACGTCAGATGACTAGCGTCTGGTCCGCGGAGCTGCGGCCTGGTCATCCGGCGGCATGGGTCCCGTTCCTGGGGTGGCGTTGAGCTGCCGTGCTTCCCGTGCACATCGAGGCGCGTGAATGGTTCGCCGCAATCTGACGCTGGCCCGGCAGGCGGCCCAGGAGGTCGTCGAGGGAATCCAGTCGGGAGAGCTGGCAGGCGAGGATGGGCTGCTGCCGTCCGAATCGACCCTGAGCCAGCGCATCGGCGTCAGCCGGGCAACCCTTCGGGAGGCACTCTCGCAGCTGGAGCAGGGCGGGCTGATCGTGCGCCGCCACGGCGTCGGAACCTTCGTGAGCGCCAGCCATCCGCTCGTCGTCGCGGGCCTCGAGGAGCTCCAGAGCATCGAGACCCTGGCCCACCGGATCGGGGTGGAGATCCACATGGGCGAATGCGAGATCCTCGAGCGGGACGCCACGCTCGCCGAGGTGGAGGCGCTGGAGATGCCCGGCGCGATCCGGGTCCTGGCGGTCCAGCGCGTGATGATGTCGGGCGGGCGTCCCATCGCATTCCTCATCGACGTGGTCCCGGTCGACGTCCTCGACCCCCGGGAGCTGGGGGACGCGTTCGACGGCTCGATGCTGGATTTCCTGCTCCGGCGGGGTGATCCACCGCTCACCCATTCCCACACGGAGCTGAACGCCGAAGCGGCGGGTGCGGACCTCGCGCACCGGCTCCACCTGCATGCCGGGGATCCCCTCCTCAAGCTCACCGCGCAGCTGTACGCGGCCAGCGGCCGCGTCGTCGACTACTCCCTGAGCTACTTCAGCCCGGGGCACTTTCGCTTTCATGTCATCCGCCGCGTGAACCAGCTCGCTCCCTCGGCTCCCGACGGTCCCGCCCCGGCGGGGCGGGCGGGCGGATCCGGGGAGACCGAGCTCGTCGTTGCACGTTCGTGAGCCGCATCGGCGCGCCGGGCGGAACCCGGTGAGCGCCGGAGCCGGACTCGAGGGCGTGCGTTCCAGGTAGTGGGTCGGTCCTCACGTCAAGCAGCTGAACCATAGGAAGGTGCTGGTAATGCGCAGTTTCGCCGGTCGCGACATCCTCTCTCTCAAGGACTTCAGCCGGGACGAGTTCTTCCGGGTCTTCCAGGTCGCCGACGACCTGCGCCCGTTCGCCCGCGACCGGCGCAACACGGACCTGCTCAAGAACAAGACGCTCCTGACGGCGTTCTACCAGCCGAGCACCCGGACCCGGCTCTCCCACGAGGCCGCCATGCATCGCCTCGGCGGGCAGGTGCTGGGCTTCTCCGATTCGAAGATGACCCGGGCCGGCGACTTCTACCAGGAGTCGATCAAGGACACCTTCCACATGCTGGAGTACTACGCGGACGTCATCGCGATCCGCCACTTCCAGCAGGGCGCCCCGGCGGAGGCCGCCAAGTGGGCATCCGTGCCGGTCATCAACTGCGGCGACGGCTGGGGCGAGCACCCGACCCAGGTCCTTACCGACCTCTACACGATCCTGCTCGAGAAGGGCACGCTCGACGGCCTGACCTACCTGCTGGTCGGCGACATGCGCATGCGGACGATGCACTCGATCCTGTACGCGCTCAGCCAGTTCGACGCCAAGGCGATCGTCGTCGGCCCGCCGGACATGTCGCTGCTGCCCGAGTTCAAGGCCGAGCTCGACGAGCTCAACGTGGACTACGCCGAGGCCGGCGACGTGCGCGACGTCATCAACGAGGCCGACATCATCTACATGGAGCCGGTCGTCCAGGCCGACTACACCGCCTCGCGCCAGGAGCGGAGCGGCACGACCGGCCTCACGCCCCCGGAGTACGTCGTGAGCCGCCAGCTCCTGCGCGAGAAGGCGAAGCGCAGCTCGATCATCCTCCACTCGCTTCCGCGCATGGACGAGCTCCCCGCCGACGTCGACGCCACGCGCCACCAGCGCTACTGGGTCGAGGCGTTCAACGGGGTCGTGCTCAAGATGTCGCTTCTCTCGCTCATCCTCGGCGCTGCCGAGTAAAGGGGAACACGATGCAGACGGACCTGCGCGGCCGCGACCTCATCAGCCTCCAGGAGTGGACCCGGGAGGAGATCGACACCGTCCTCGAGGTCGCCCTCCAGCTCAAGCGCGAGCGCGCCCTCGGGATCCCCCACCCGCTCCTGCGGGACAAGGTCCTGGCGATGCTCTTCTTCTTCTCGTCAACCCGGACCCGCACCTCGTTCGAGGCCGGGATGGCCCAGCTGGGCGGCCACGCCCAGTTCATCGAGAGCCGGACCACCCAGATCGCCCACGGCGACACGCCCAAGGAGATCGGCGAGATCCTGGGCCGCTACAACGACGGGATCGCCATCCGCAACGTCGACTGGGGCGCCGGCAACACCTACATCCGGGAGGTCGCCGCGGCCAGCCGGGTGCCGGTCCTCAACATGCAGTGCGACCTGTTCCACCCCCACCAGTCGCTCGCCGACCTCCTCACCATGAAGGAGAAGAAGGGCGACCTGCGGGGCCGCACGATCGCGATCAGCTGGGCCTACGCGGCCAGCTACCAGAAGCCGATCAGCGTACCCGTGGACCTCTCGCTGCTGACCACGCGCTACGGGATGCACGTGCGGCTGGTCCACCCGCCCGAGTTCCGGCTGCCGCCGGACCAGGTTGCGCAGGCCGCCGAGAACGCCCGCCGCTCGGGGGGCTCGTTCGAGCTGATGGACGACTTCGACGCCGGCATGCGCGGCGCCGACATCGTCTACGCGAAGAGCTGGGGCGCCATGCTCACCGCCAAGGATGAGACCGACGGCGCCGAGATCGCGAAGAAGTACACCGACTGGATCACGGACGAGCGGCGGATCGGCATGGCCGCCGAGGACGCCATCTACATGCATCCGCTCCCCGCGGAGCGGGGGGTCGAGGTGGCGGATGCCGTCATCGACGGTCCCCACTCGGCCGTCTACGACGAGGCCGAGAACCGGCTCCACGCCCAGAAGGCGGTGATGGCGCTCACGATGCGGTAGGGCGGCAGGAGCGACGCGGCCGGCTTCCCGGGCGGGAGGCCGGCCACCTTCCGAGACCACTGAATCGAGGGACGCGCATGAGCAAGATCGCGGTTGTCGCCGTCGGCGGCAACTCACTCATCAAGGACGCGCACCACCAGGAGATCGCCGACCAGTACGCCGCTGCCGCCGAGTCGGCCAAGCACGTGGTGGGCATGATCGAGCAGGGCTGGGACGTGCTCCTGACCCACGGGAACGGCCCGCAGGTCGGGTTCATCCTGCGCCGGTCGGAGCTGTCACGGGCGGAGCTGCATCCCGTGCCGCTTGACTACTGCGGCGCGGACACCCAGGGCGCCATCGGCTACATGTTCCAGCGCGCGCTGCGGAACGAATTCCGGAAGCGCGGCATCGACAAGCACGCCGCCACCGTCATCACCCAGACGCTGGTGGACAAGGACGACCCCGCGTTCGAGAAGCCGAGCAAGCCGATCGGCTCGTTCATGGACCAGGCGATGGCTCTCGAGCACCGGAAGGACGACGGCTGGAGCGTCGTGGAGGACGCGGGGCGCGGCTGGCGGCGGGTCGTGCCGTCGCCACTCCCCGTCAAGATCGTCGAGTTCGAGGCGATCGTCTCGCTCCTCCGGGCGGGCTTCACCGTGGTGGCGTCCGGCGGCGGCGGCATCCCCGTCATCGAGAAGGACGGCGACCTGGTGGGCATCGAGGCCGTGATCGACAAGGACTACGCTGCCTCGACCCTCGCGCGGGACCTGAAGGCCGACCTCTTCGTGATCACCACCCAGGTCGACAAGGTCGCCCTGAACTTCGGCAAGCCGAACCAGCAGCTGCTGGACACCATCACGCTGGCCGAGGCCAAGGAGTACCACGCCCAGGGGCACTTCCTGGCGGGCTCGATGGGGCCCAAGGTCCAGGCCATCATCTGGTACCTCGAGGGGGGCGGCAAGGAAGCGCTCATCACGAGCCCGGAGAACATCGAGCGCGGGATCCGCGGCGAGACCGGCACCCGGTTCGTCCGCTGAGTCCGCTGGGCGGGCGACGCCCCGCAGCCTGAGGCTCCGGGGCGTCGAGTCCGGCCGCCGGCCTGCCGGCGGCCGGAGCTGATCGAAAGGGGCACCGCATGAGCAGCCTCCTCGTCTCCGGCTGCGACGCCGTCGTCACCATGGACGACGCCGGCACCGAGCTGCCCGGCGGGTCGATCCTCGTGGAGGACGGCGTCGTCCGCTGGGTCGGTGTCGGCAGCCCACCGGGCGGCACGCCGGCGGATGCCGATGTCGTCGACGGGCGCGGCTGCGTTGCGATCCCGGGGCTGGTCAACACCCACCACCACCTGTACCAGGTCCTGACCCGCGCCCGCGCCCAGGACCGCAACCTGTTCGGCTGGCTCACGGAGCTCTACCCGGTCTGGGCCGGCCTCGACGCCGAGTGGGTCAGGGTGGCCGCGACCGCGGGGCTGGCGGAGCTGGCCCTGTCCGGCTGCACGACCTCCACCGACCAGCACTACGTCTTCCCGGCCGGTGCCGGTGACCTGCTCGCCGAGGAGATCGAGGCGGCCCGGGTCGTGGGGCTGCGCTTCCATCCCTGCCGCGGGTCGATGGACCTGGGCGTGTCGTCGGGCGGGCTGCCGCCCGACGTGGTCGTGCAGGACGCCGACACCGTGCTGCGCGAGACCGAGGAGTCCGTCGCGCGGTTCCATGACCCCCGGCCGGGCGCCATGCTGCGCATCGCGATCGCGCCGTGCTCGCCCTTCTCCGTCAGCGATGGGCTGATGCGAGAGTCCGTGGCGCTGGCGCGCCGGCTCGGGGTCCGGCTCCACTCCCACGTGGCGGAGACGGCCGACGAGGAGGCGTTCTGCCTGGAGCGCTTCGGGTGCCGCCCCGTGGAGCTCTTCGACCGGCTCGGCTTCCTCGGCGACGACGTGTGGCTCGCTCACGCGGTGCACCTGTCCGTCGAGGACATCCGCCGCATCGCGGCGTCCGGGACCGCGATCGCGCACTGCCCCACCTCGAACCTGCGTCTCGGCTCCGGCGTCGCGCCGGTGCGGGATCTCGTCGACGCGGGCGTCCCGGTGGGGCTGGGCGTGGACGGTTCCGCGTCCAACGACGGCGGGCACATGCTGGGCGAGGTGCGCCAGGCGCTGCTCGTCGCGCGCGGCCGCGGCGGTCCCGGCGCGATGGGCGTACGGGAGGCGCTCCGGCTGGGCACCCGTGGAGGCGCCGCCTGCCTGGGCCGCGACGACGTGGGCTCGCTCGAAGCGGGCAAGCGGGCGGACATCGCGCTGTTCGACGTGAGCGGGCTGGCGAACGCCGGGGCGGACGCGGACCCGGTCGCCGGGATGGTCCTGGCCTGGCCGCAGCGCGTGCGCCACCTCGTGGTGGAGGGTCGCTTCGTGGTCCGCGACGGCGCCCTGGCGACCGTCGACGAGCCCGCGCTTGCCGCGGACGCCCACCGGGTGGCCCGCCGGATCCAGGCGCGGGACGGTCTGGATCGGTGAGCGCCCCGTGCCAGCGCCCGGTCCGGCGCCGGCGCTCCACAACCTGCCGAATGGCACTGGGGAACCGGCGGGGGGCCGGTGCACCGTATGGCGTATCATAGACGTCAGACGACTAACGTCTCGAGCTCCCGGAACGCGGGACTCGACCGGTTCATGATGGTCACCTCGTGAAGCTGAACCCACTGGAGGCGTCGAAGATGCGACTCGCGAGTCGAATGGAGCGCATCGGGACGGAGACCGCGTTCGAGGCGGCCGCGCGTGCCCGCAAGCTCGAGGAAACCGGCGTCGACGTCGTGCACATGGAGGTCGGCGAGCCCGATTTCGACACGCCCGCCAACATCCGCGAGGCGGCCAAGCGGGCGCTCGACGAGGGGAAGACCCATTACGCCCCGTTCCCGGGGATTCCCGAGCTGCGCGCGGCGATCGCGGACGACGCCACCGCGCGCAAGCGCTTCCCGGTCGTGCCGGAGCAGGTCTTCGTCACGGTGGGCGGCAAGGGCGTGATGCTCTATGCGATCGAGGCCCTCGTGGACGAGGGCGACGAAGTGCTCGTTCCCGACCCGGGCTATCCCATCTACGAGTCGCTGGTGAGCTGGATCGGCGGCAAGCCGGTCCCGGTCCCGATCCGCCAGTCGAACGACTTCCGCCTCGACCCCGACGAGCTCTCCTCGCTCGTGACGCCGCGCACCACGATGATCGTGCTGAACTCGCCGGCCAACCCGACCGGCGGCGTGCTCACGCGCGCCGACCTCGAGAAGATCGCCGAGGTCGCCCAGGCGCACGACCTGGTCGTGCTGGCCGACGAGATCTACGGCCGCATCCTCTACGAGGGCGAGCACGTCTCGATCGCGAGCCTGCCCGGCATGGCGGAGCGCACGATCGTGCTCGACGGGTTCTCCAAGACCTATGCCATGACCGGCTGGCGCCTGGGCTACGCGATCGTGCCGGAGTGGCTGTCCTTCGCGTTCGGCCGGCTCCTCATCAACTCGGTCAGCAACGTCTCCAACTTCTCGCAGTACGGCGCGGTGGAGGCGCTGCGCGGCCCGCAGGACGAGGTCGACGCGATGGTGCGCGAGTTCCGCGCGCGGCGCGACCTGGTCGTCGACGGGCTCAACGCGATCCCGGGCATCTCGTGCCTGCGCCCCTCGGGCGCGTTCTACGTCTTCCCCGAGGTGTCCGGCACGGGGCTGACCGGCGCCGATCTCGCCCACCGGCTGCTCTACGAGGCCGGCGTCTCGACCCTGGCCGGCACGGCGTTCGGCGGGGTGGGCACCAACCACATCCGCCTGAGCTACGCGACCTCCCAGGCGAACATCCGCACGGCGATCGACCGGATCGGGCAGTTCGTCGGCAAGCTGGCGGTCTCGGCGTAGGTCCCGGCGAACCGGACACGACGGAGGGATGGCATCCGTGGCCGACATTGGCGCGCTGACCCGGGTCGACGACCTGTACGCGGAGGCCGAGCGGCAATTCGCCGACTGGGACGTCGTGAAGGACGTGGTCGACGAGATGATCGACCTGTCCCTCAACTACCGGCAGTCGGGGCATCCCGGCGGAAGCCGCTCGAAAGTGCACCTCTTCCTGGCGCTGCTCCTCTCGGGCGCCATGCGCTGGGACATCCGCCGCCCCTGGCGGCCGTTCGCGGACCGCTTCGTTCTTTCGGCCGGCCACACTGTGCCGCTCGTGTACGCCACGCTGGCGGTCCTCAACGAGACGCTCCGCGCCCGCCACGAGTGGACCGGGGACGCGCGGTTCGCCTTCCCCGACGAGGGCCGCTGGGCGCTCACCTGGGAGGACCTGCCCACCCTGCGCCACCGCGGCGGACTGCCCGGGCACGCCGAGATGGCGGGCAAGACGCTCTTCCTGAAGTTCAACACGGGCCCCTCCGGCCACGGCATGCCGCCGGCCGCGGGCGAGGCGCTGGCCCTCAAGCTGGCGGGCTGCGAGGACGTCCGCGTCTTCGCCATCGAGGGCGAGGGCGGCCTCACGCCGGGCGCCAGCCACGAGACGCGCAACGCGGCCTGGGGCCTGGGCCTGTCCAACCTCGTCTTCCTGATCGACTGGAACGACTTCGGGATCGACCAGTTCCGCGCCTCCTCGGTCGTGCCGGGGACGCCGGAGTCCTGGTTCGCGGCCTACGACTGGCGGGTCAGCGGCACGCTCGACGGCATGGAGTGGGCTCCCGTGACCCGCGCGGTGCTGGAGGCGGCCCGCGGCGAGAACCCGGCGAAGCGTCCCTCCGTCGCCTGGTTCCGGACCCGCAAGGGGCGGGGCTACGGCAAGTACGACGCCCCCAGCCACGGCACGCCCCACCAGATGAACGCACCGGCGTTCTGGGCCGTGCGCCACGAGTTCATGGCGAAGTACGGCGTGGCCTACGAGGGCGTCGATGCGGCGGCCCCCGCCGAGGCGGAAGCGCGGGCGCGCCAGGCCGAAGCCAACCTGCGCATCGCAATGGGCGTGCTGCGCGGCCGGCGCGATGTCGTCGAGGCGATCTCGGACCGCCTCGTCGAGCTGGCCGACCGGGTCCCCGAGCACCCGGCCACGTTCAACCTGGGCAGCCGGGGGGCGCGCCTGGTGGAGGATTCGCGGATCTTCGACTACCGGGCCTATCCCCCGCAGATCTGGAAGCAGCCCGGCGAGAAGGCCCCCAACCGGGCCGCGCTGGCCGCCTGGGGCGCCTGGGTCAACTCGTTCGCGAAGGCCGAGTACGGGCGTCCGCTCTTCATCGCCGCGTCCGCCGACCTCGCCGAGTCGACCAACCTGGCCGGGTTCGGCAAGGACTTCGGCGGCCGGGAGGGCTGGGGCTGGTACGAGCGAGACACGAATCCACGGGGCGCGCTCCTGCCCACCGAGATCACCGAGTTCACCAACGCCGGCATGCTGGCCGGTCTGGCCACGGTCAACCTGGCCGAAGACCCGATGGCCGAGTTCAATGGCTTCTGGGGCGCCTGCTCGACCTACGGGTCCTTCAGCTACCTCAAGTACGGCGAGATGCGGCTCTTCAGCCAGCTGGCCCAGGACACCGAGCTCAAGGTGGGCAAGCTGCTCTGGGTGGCCGGGCACTCGGGCCCGGAGACCGCCGAGGACTCGCGCACCCACTTCGGGATCTTCGCCACCGGGGTGACGCAGCTCTTCCCCGAGGGTCACGTGATCGACCTGCACCCCTGGGAGTACAACGAGGTCCCGGTGGTGCTGGGTGCGGCGCTCGCCCAGGCGGCGCCCATCGTGGCGCTGCACCTGACGCGCCCGCCGATCGAGCTGCCGGACCGCGCGGCGCTGGGGATGCCCTCCCACTTCGAGGCCGCCCGCGGCGCCTACGTGCTGCGCGACTTCCGGCCCGGGAAGCCCGCCATGGGGACCGTCTTCGTGCAGGGCACGACGAGCACGGCCAACCTGGTGAAGCTGCTCCCCGAGCTCGACCGGGAAGGCCTCAACGTGAAGGTCGTGGCCGCCATCAGCCCGCAGCTGTTCCGGCTGCAGCCGGACGACTACCGCGCCCGGACTGTGACCCCGGCCGACCGGATCGACGGGATGGCGATCACCAACCGGGCCGCCCGCCAGATGCGCGACTGGGTCGACGGCCCGCTCGCGCTGGAGTACTCGATGGGGTCCGACTGGGACAACCGCTGGAGGACGGGCGGCTCGATCGACGAGGTGATGGACGAGGCGCACCTGACGCCGCCGTACCTGCTCGCCGGGATCGAGCGTTTCGTGCGCGAGCGCACGTCGCGCCTGCGGCGGGTCCGCGAGGCGCTCGACGCCGCGGAGTCACGCGGGGCAGGTGGGTCTGCCGGCTGACGACCTGACGCCTTCCATCACGCGTTCCTGGGTAGTGGATCAGACAGAGCGGAGTGCGCAATGCGACGACTTGGACTCGAGCGGGAGCTCGTGGATGCAACGGTCTATGAGAACACGGTGGTGCGGTTCCGGGAGGCGGGCATCGGCCTCCCGACGTTCGCCCAGCTGGCCGACCCCGCCCTGATCCCGGCAAACGTCCGGGCCGCGCTCAAGGACGTCGGTCCCGACGACGCGCACCCGCTGAACTTGTTCCGGGTCCACTGGTACAACGACAGCACGCGGCGCGAGCTGGTGGCGGTTCCCGAGCACATGGTGCTCCCGAAGTCGCTGACCGGCGTCGACGCCCGCATCGTGGTCGTATTCGGCGACCGCTTCCCGATGATCAACGCCCACAAGGTGCTGGCGGCGTATGGCTGCCTCGCGCCGCGGGTCATCACCGGGCAGTTCGACCCAACGCGCCACCGCGCGATCTGGCCCTCCACGGGCAACTACTGCCGCGGCGGCGTCGCGATCTCGCGGATCATGGGCTGCCGCGGCGTTGCCGTGCTCCCGGAGGGCATGAGCCAGGAGCGCTTCGACTGGCTCGGGGACTGGGTCGTCGATCCGTCCGACATCATCAAGACCCCGGGCACCGAGAGCAACGTCAAGGAGATCTACGACAAGTGCGATGAGCTCTCGCTCGACCCGGCGAACGTCATCTTCAACCAGTTCTCCGAGGTCGGGAACCACATCGCCCACTACCTCGCGACGGGGACGGCGCTGCTGCACGTGTTCGAGGCGATGCAGGAGCAGGAGCCGAACCTCCGCCTGCGGGCCTTCACCTCGGCGACCGGCTCGGCCGGCACCATCGGCGCAGGCGACTTCCTCAAGGAGAAGACGGGCTCGCTGACCGTCGCGGTCGAGGCCCTTGAATGCCCGACGATGCTCAGCAACGGGTTCGGCGAGCACAACATCCAGGGCATCGGCGACAAGCACATCCCGCTGATCCACAACGTGATGGCCACGGACGTGGCGCTGGCGATCTCCGACCGGGCGACCGACCAGCTGGGCATCCTCTTCAACACCGAGGTCGGCCACGCCTACCTCGCCGAGCGGCGCGGGGTGCCGCAGCAGACGATCGACGACCTGTCCGCCCTGGGCCTGTCGAGCATCTGCAACGTGCTCGCGGCCATCAAGACCGCCAAGTACTACGAGATGGGCTCCGACGACGTGATCGTGACCGTGGCGACCGACGGCGCGGCGTTGTACCACAGCGAGAAGGCGATGGCGCTGGCCCGCGACTTCGCGGGTGGGTTCGACAACGTCGCCGCCGGCTAGGTCTTCGGCGAGCATCTCCTCGGGGCCACCACGGACCACCTGCTGGAGCTCAGCCGCGAGGACCGCGAGCGGATCTTCAACCTCGGCTACTTCACCTGGGTCGAGCAGCAGGACGTGCCGATCGAGGAGTTCCGGGTCCGCAAGGACCAGAAGTTCTGGACCGACATGCGCACCATCGTGACGGACTGGGACCGCCTGATCGACGAGTTCAACGCCCGCACGGGAGTCCTGGCGGCGCTCTGATCAATCCGCGGCGCCCTCGCGGCGCCATGAATCGCGAAACGGGCTCGACCGGACGGTCGGGCCCGTTCGACGTTCAGGCCCGGAGGCTCAGGCCTCGCCGCCGGGCTGCGCGGCGGACGGGCGAACCCCCGCCATCAGCATCCCGATCTCCTCGCGGGTGGCCGTGCGCGGGTCGGCCGAGCCGATGATCGTCCCTTCGTACATCACGAGGATGCGATCGGAGATCGTCATCACCTCGTCGAGGTCCTCGGAGATGATGATCGTCGCCGTTCCGCTGTCGCGTTGCGCCACCAGGCGCTGGTGGATGTACAGGGACGCGGACACGTCGATCCCGCGGGTGGGCTGCGCGACGAGCAGGACCTGCGGCTGGGCCGACAGCTCCCGCGCCATGATCAGCTTCTGGATGTTGCCGCCGGAGAGGCTCCGGGCCGGGGTCTCCAGGTTCGGGGTCTTCACGTTGAACTCGGCGACCAGCTCCTGGCAATGCCGGCGGATCGCCCGCTGGCGCAGGAACCCCAGCTGGCTGTAGGCGCTGCTACCGTAGTCGACCAGCAGGAGGTTCTCGGCGACGCTGAAGTCGCCGACCACACCGTCGCGCATGCGTTCCTCGGGAACGTAACCCAGCCCCGCCGACCGGATCGCGGCCGGGCCATGACCCGCCATCTCCCGGTCGTTCAGCCGGATCGAGCCGCTCACCGGCGGCCGCAGCCCGGCGATCGCCTCGGCCAGCTCACGCTGCCCGTTGCCGGCGACGCCCGCGATCCCGACCAGCTCGCCCGAGCTGACCTCGAAGCTGACGCCGCGCACGGCATCGGTTCCCCGGTCGCTCACGACGTGGAGATCCTTCACGACCAGCCGCGGCTCGCCGGCCACGCCCCTGGGTGGATGCTCCTCGGCGGCGACCTGGTGGCCGACCATCATCTCGACGAGCCGCTCCCGCGTCGCCTCCGACTTTGCCAGCGTCCCGACGATGTGGCCGTTGCGCAGGACGGTGATGCGGTCGGACAGATCGAGCACCTCGTGGACCTTGTGCGAGATGAAGACGAGCCCGCGGCCGTCGCTCGCCATCTGGCGCAGGACGGTGAACAGGTCCCCGACTTCCGTCGGCGTCAGGACGGCCGTCGGCTCGTCGAGGATGAGCAGCTCGACGTCCCGATAGAGCGCCTTGATGATCTCGACGCGCTGCCGCTCGCCGACCGAGAGCTGCCAGATGAGCGCCTGCGGGTCCACCTTGAGCCCGTACCGCTCGGAGAGCTCGACGATGCGTGCCGAGACGGTGTCGAGACCGGTCAGCGGCCCGCGCGTCGAGCGGGTGCCGAGGGCCACGTTCTCGGCGACGGTGAGCGTGTCCACCAGCATGAAGTGCTGGTGGATCATCCCGATCCCGTGGTGGATCGCGCTCGAAGGCGAGCTGATGGAGACCCGCTGGCCGTTGAGGCGGATCTCGCCCTCGTCGGGGTGGTAGAGCCCGTAGACCACGCGCATGAGCGTGCTCTTGCCGGCCCCGTTCTCGCCGAAGAGGGTGTGGACCTCCCCGGCGCGAACGTCGAAGTCGACCCTGTTGTTGGCGACCACCCCGGGGAAGCGCTTCGTGATGTTGCGCATCTCCAGGACCGGGACACCGGTCCTGCCGGTTGCGTCCCCCGGGGTGGCAGCCGCCATGGTCATGGTTCTCGGTTCACCCGTTGGCGATCACTGCGGAACGTTGATCGTGCCCTCGGTGATCCCCTTGATCAGCTCGTCGGCCTTGGCCTTCACGTTGGCGGGCAGCGTGAAGCCGGGATTGAACTGGATCTCCTCGCCGCCGTTGCCCAGCGTCGCGGTGAACGTGGTGCCGCCCAGCTTGCCGGCCTGGATCGTGGCGAAGATCTGCTCGAGGATCGGGGCCCAGTTGTAGACCTGGCTGGAGACCACCTGGCTCGGCGCAAGGGACGCCTGGGTCCACTGCGTTCCGAACCACGGAAGATTCTTGGACTTGGCGACACCGATGGCCCCGACGACCGCCTGGGCCGTGCCGGTGAGCACGTCGGCCTTGTTGGCCACGAACGTCGTCGCCGCGGCGGACATCAGGCTGACGTCGCTGAACGAGCCCGTGTAGACCGGGTTGCAGGTGATCGACGCGACGATCGACTTGGCGCCGGCGCAGAAGCCGTCAACGTAGAGCTTGGCGTCACCGACCGCGATCGGCCCGATGACCCCGAGCACCTTGGACGTGCTGAGCATCGCCGCCATGGCGCCCTGGACGAAGCCGCCCTCGTTCGAGTTCACCTGGTAGGCGAACACGTTGGGCAGGTTGTAGGTGGACCCCGCCGTGCCCCAGGCGAACGAGACGTTGGGGAACTTGGGTGCCAGCTGCTGGAGGATCGAGCCGTACTGCGACCCGTGGGCAATGACCAGGTTGTAGCCCTGGGACGCGTAGTTCTGGATCACGTTCGCCGCGGTCGCCACGACGAACTGGTTGTCGGAGATCGCGATGTCCAGGTTGTACTTCGTCTTGAGGGAGTTGAGCGCCTCCACCATCGACTGGGTGAAGGCCAGGTCGTTCACGGCGCTCGGCGCGACCACGGCCACCTTGAGCGTGACGGCCGCCGGGCTCGGGCTCGGGGCGACGGAGGCGGGTGCCGCGGGGCTGGGGCTGGGCGCGACGGAGGCGGCCGCAGCGGGGCTGGGGCTCGGCGCGACGGTGGGGGCGGGCGTGCTGCTGCCGGAGCACGCGCCAGCGACCAGGGCCACCACGACGGCAGCCAGGCCGAGCGAGAGCTTCCGGTCACGATTTCGTTGCATCAAGTGTCTCCTCGATATGGAAGGTGGTGTGCCCGCGCGGTGCGCGCGCACGTGGATGGAGCGAGGACTCGGTCGCGTCAGCCCTCCCTCTCGTATGGTCGGCCGAGCACGGCCGGCTGCCGGAACCGACGGGCCAGGAACAGGAGGGCCAGCACGGTGATGACTGCCGGCGCGGTGGCAGCCAGGTCGGAGGCGCTCAGGGGGATGATCCCGAGCGACTTCCAGGTCAGGATGACCACGCCGACCAGCCCGTACAGCAGGGACCCGAACATCACGCCGACCGGGCGCCACGCGCCGAAGTAGACGAGCGCGACGGCGATGAACCCCTCGCTCTGGGTCAGGTTGATCTGGAAGATCCCGCCGTACATGAGCAGGGCAGCGCCGGCGAGACCGGCGAACGTGCAGCCGATGAGCACGGTCGACCAGCGGATCAGGGCCACGCTCACGCCGACGCTGTCGGCCGCGGCCGTGTTCTCGCCGACTGCCTTGATCTTGAGCCCGTAGGTCGTCCGGTTGAG
>CAZKXK010000006.1:7064-26244 GCA_964556585.1 uncultured Anaerolineaceae bacterium | reverse complement strand
CTGCGCGGCGAGACGGCGAGCGTTGGGCGGTCCGATGCCGGCGGCCGCGCACGGGTCGGCCGGAGTGCGACGAGCCTCGGATCTGCCGCCCTCGTGGCCTCGTATCTTCTCTACGTCGGTGGTGCATCGCTCGCCTCCAGGCCGTTCGGTGAGCGACGGGGCGAGCTCGCGGCCATCCTGGGGCCGTCGCGCTGGTGCCTGGCCGGGCGCGGGTTCATCGGCGACGGCTCGAACCGCTGGCCCGCGGTGCACCGGCTGGACGCTCGCGGCCGCCCTCGGGGCGCTCGGATTCCGGGCACTCTCCGCCCGCAGGCTCGACGCGCCGCTGCGAGCTGGGCCCGGCCGCGATGCGTGGTACCGGGTCCCGCTCGTCGCGACGCCGCGGGAGCTGCCGCCCTTCCTCGCCGTCCTGCGGCGCCTGCCTCTCTGACCGGCACGAATCGGAACACCGGGATGCCGCTGGACCGTTACCGGGAGAAGCGCGACTTCGCCAGGACGCCCGAACCGGCGCCCGGGGATGGCGCGACAGAGCATCGCGTGCCCGCAGGGCCCGCGCCCGACCCGCGAAGAGCCGCGCTCGCGCCGACGAAGCCAAGCGCGCCCACCGCCGGAACGCCGCCCCCGGGGACGCTGCCGGCCCTGGCGGCCCCGATGTCCCCGACTGCGCCGGGCGGCTGCGGCCGGTACGTGGTCCACCGGCATCGGGCGAGCCGTCTCCACTACGACCTGCGCCTGGAGATCGACGGCGTCCTCGCCTCATGGGCCGTCCCGAAAGGCCCGACCCGCGACCCGCACGAGCGTCGGTTCGCCTCCCGGACGGAGGACCATCCGATCGAGTACCTCGATTTCGAGGGCGTGATCCCGCGGGGCCAGTATGGCGCCGGGGATTCCATGTGCTGGGACTGGGGCACGTTCGAGCCGGAGCTCACCTGGGATCCCGGCGAGGCGGTCCGGGCGGGCGAGCTCAAGTTCCGACTTCGTGGCGAGAAGCTGGCCGGTCGCTTCACCCTCGTGCGCACGGCCGGGCGGGACGCGGAGGGTTCCGCCAGCCAGCGCAGGCCGGGTGTGGGCGCAGGTGGCGACGCCGCCGGCACCATCGACGAAGGCAGCTCCTGGCTCCTGATCGCCAAGGCGGGTGCGGAGGCGATCGCGGGGTGGGACTCAGAGGCGCACCCGGCGTCGGTCCGCACCGGCCGGACGAGCGACGAGGTTGGGGCCGGACTGCCGCCACACATGGAGCGCCCCGCGCCGGCGCCGCTCCCGTCGCTCGATCCGCCCGGCGCCCGCCGCGCCGCCCAGCCGGCGTTCGTCGAGCCGATGCTGGCGACGCCGGGAAGCGCTCCATTCGATGGCGAGGATTGGCTCTTCGAGCCCAAGTGGGACGGCTACCGGATCCAGGCGATCGTCACCGGTGGCAGCGTCGCGCTCCGGACCCGCAACCGCCACGACGCCGGACGCCTGTTCCCCGAGCTGCTCGGGAAACCGACCTGGCTGGCGGCGCCCGAGGCGATCGTCGACGGCGAGGTGGTCGTGCTCGACGCGGAGGGCCGTCCCGACTTTGGCCTCCTGCAGGCGCGCCTCGGCGGGGGCTTCGGTGGATCCGATCTCCCGGCCAGCGCCACGGCCCGGGAGGCGGGCCGGACAGCGCCGCTCGTCTTCATGGCCTTCGACCTGCCGTGGTGCGCGGGCCGGTCGTACCTCGACGTGCCGCTCGAGGAACGCAAGGCGATCCTTCGGCTCGTCCTCCGCGAGCACCCGCGGGTCCGCTTCGGCGGACACGTCGTGCGCGATGGGGTGGCGTTCTTCGAGGCCACCGCGGCCCAGGGCCTCGAGGGCGCGATGGCGAAGCATCGCCGCAGCCGGTACGAGGCCGGCCGTCGCTCGGCCGCGTGGCTGAAGCTCAAGGTTCGGCCGACGCAGGAGCTCGTCGTGGCTGGTTACGTCCGCGGCCAGGGCAGCCACCGCGACCTCGGGGCGCTCATCGTCGGCGTGATGCGCGACGGCCGGCTCCGATATGCCGGACGCGTCGGGAGCGGGCTCGACGCGGCGACGCGCACACGGTTCGGGGCCGCCCTCGATGCCCGTGCCCGGGACGAGCCGCCATTCGCGGAAGGGCCGGACGAGCTTGCCCGGACGCCGGGCGCCGTCTGGGCTTCCCCCGAGCTCGTGATCCGGGCCGAGATCGGCGGCTGGTCGCGCGACGGGATCGTCCGCCAGGCCTCGTTCGTCCAGGAGGCGCCCGAGGTGAACCCCGCATCAGTCGAGCGCCAGGACGCGGTGGGCCCGGAGGCCGCCGCTCGCGCGCTCGCAAAGGCCGGCATCACCCGCGGCGCGGGCAGTCCCGCGGAAACGGAGATCGGGGTCCGGGCGGACACACTCGGGGCTTCGCCGTCTGAGACCACGAAGACGCGTTCGCGGCCTGGAGGTGGCCCGGCCTCCCGGGACGATGCGGAGGCACCCCGGCTCCCCACGTTCGAGCCACCGACCGCCGATGAGCTCGCCGCGCTCGACGCGCTGCCCGCGCGCGGCGGATCGTGGACGATCGGCGGGCGGGACGTGTCGCTTACCAACCTCGACAAGGTCCTGGCACCGGCAGCGGCCGGCTCGCCCGTGGCCGGCACGGCTGGACTGGCCACGGGCGCCACCGACTCGACCGCGGGCTCCCGCATTCGGGCAGCCGGCGCTGAGGCGCCGGTGACGAAGCGCGACCTCGTCCGCTACCTCGCCCTGGTCGCGCCAACCCTGCTGCCGCACCTCGCAGGTCGCGCCCTGAACCTTGCCCGCTACCCGGACGGGATCGGCGGCGAGTTCTTCTGGCAGAAGGGCGTCGCCCGGGGTACGCCCGACTGGGTGACGCGCTGGCGCGAGCCGGACCCGCCGGACCGGCGCCCGCACGAATACGTCGTCGCCGATTCGATCGCCACGCTCGCCTGGCTGGGCAACCAGGCATCGCTCGAGATCCACCCGTGGACGTCACGCATCCAGGCACCCGGCGAGCCACGCTGGGCGCTGGTGGACATCGACCCGGGGGAGCGCACCACGTGGGACGAGACGCTCGCGCTCGCCCGGCTATTTCGGCGCGCCTTCGAGCACCTCGGGGTCGTCGGCATCCCGAAGGTGACCGGCAAGCGCGGCCTCCAGGTCTTCGTCCCGATCCGGGCCGGCTACACGTTCGTGGAGACGCGCGCGTGGGTGGAACAGGTCTCGCGGGCCGTCGGCGCCGCGGTCCCCGACCTTGTCAGCTGGGAGTGGGCGAAGGACCGGCGTGACGGCCGCGCACGCCTGGACTACACCCAGAACTGGCGAAACCGGACCCTCGTGGCGCCGTACTCGCCGCGGCCGGCGCCCGGCCTGCCGGTCTCCGCGCCGATCGCCTGGGATGAGCTGGACGACCCGGGACTCCGCCCCGACGGCTGGACGATCCGGACGATCCTGCCCCGGCTTGCCGAACGCGGCGACCTCTTCGCCGGGGCCCTGGGCCCAGGCCAGGAGCTGCAGAAGCTCTGACGACATGTGGCTGCCTCCCCGTGAGCGCGGCGCACCCGGCGTCGTCGATCGCTCGGCCAGCCTGGCCCGGCGGCGCAGTTGCCGATTGGTATCGACACGGGAACGGACGGGTGCCGGTCCCGGCGTCCCATCCGGGGCCGTCGCGGGGAATTCTGGCCCCTGACCCGGTGCCCACCGGCCCTGCCGCGGGTGCGTCCCGCGCCGCGAGACTGACCCCATGCAGGACCATGGTTCGCTCGTTGCTGTCCTCAACTCCACGTGGTTTGCCTCCGGCCTCGAGCCGGGGATCCAGACGCGCCTCGCCGAGCTCAGCCGAACCTTCACGGCGGAAGCGGGCCAGGAGCTGTTCCGGGAAGGAGACGAGTCCGAAGTCTTCGGCGTCGTGATCAAGGGCCGCGTGGCTCTCCGCACGCTGGTGCCCGAGCGCGGCGATTTCACGATCCTCACGGTCGAGCCGGGCGACGTCTACGGATGGTCCGCGGTCGTTCCGCCGTATCGCTCCACGTCCACCGCGGTGGCGATCGAGACACTGGAGGCGATCACGTTCGAGGGGCCGGCCCTGCGCGCGGCGCTCCGCGAGGACGCGGCGCTTGCCCAGGCACTCTATCCGCGGATCCTCGTCGCGGTCGCGCGACGCCTGACTGCCACCCGGGTCCAGCTCATGGACCTCTTCGCAGCCGAGGAAGTGCGTTCGTGGTGATGCCGGTGACGCGTTCGCCCCGGGGCGGCCGCCCCACGATCGAGGGGCCTGGGTTCCTGGCCCGGGCCGATCTCCAGTTCCTGTTCGACCTCCTCCGCGAGGACGGCCGGCGGCTCATCGGCCCCACGGTGGCTGATGGCGCGATCATCTACGACGACATCTCGTCGGTCGACGAGCTGCCGCGTGGCTGGGGTGACGAGCAGTCGCCGGGGCGATACCGGCTCCGGCGTCGCGGCGACGAGCAGCTGTTCGGCTACGTGGTCGGACCGACGGCGTGGAAGAAGTGGACCTTCCCCGCCCTCATCCCGCTGACCCGGTCCAGCCATGACGGCCACAAGGTCTCCTTCGAGCCCGAGCAGACGCCCCCGCCGAAGCTCGCCTTCCTGGGCGTGCGTGCCTGCGAGATCGCCGCGCTCGCGGTCCAGGACCGGGTCCTGATCGGCAGCGAGTTCATCGACCCCGACTACATGGTCCGGCGCGCCAACGTGATGGTCGTCGCGGTCCAGTGCACCACGTCGGCATCGACCTGCTTCTGCACCTCGATGGGCACCGGCCCCGAGGTCACGCAGGGCTACGACCTCCTGCTGACCGAGCTCGACGCGGGCTTCCTCGTCGACGCCGGCACGCCGGCCGGCCGCCTCCTCCTGGACCGCCTCCCCCTGCGGGCCGCGAGCAGCGCCGAGCAGTACGGTGTGGCGGCCACGGTTGCCGCGGTGCGCGCCCGGATCGGGGATCCCATCCCGGCCGACGGCCTTCACGACCGGCTGCTTGCCCAGCTGGACCATCCGCGCTGGGCGCAGGTTGCGGAGCGGTGCATCACCTGCGGGAACTGCACGCTGGCGTGCCCAACCTGCTTCTGCACGACCCTGTCGCAGACCACGGACATGAGCGGCCTCACGGCCCTCGCCAGCCGGAGCTGGGACAGCTGCTTCAGCCCCGGTTTCGCGAAGGTGGCCGGCGGCAGCTTCCGGGCCAGGCCGCGGGATCGCTACCGGCAATGGCTCACCCACAAGTTCGCGACGTGGTGGGACCAGTTCGGCACGTCGGGCTGCGTCGGTTGCGGCCGCTGCATCACGTGGTGTCCGGTCGGGATCGACGTTCGCGATGAGCTGAACGCGATCGCGCCGCCCGTGCCGCTCTCGCCCGAATCCCGCCTGGTGGAGCCGGTCGCCGCGACGCCCAACGATTTCGTCACTGCCCGCGTCGTCAACACGAAGGCGGAGACGGCCGACACGACCACGCTCACGCTCACCGGCGTCGACCCAGCCTTCAGCCACGGCAGCACCGGGCAGTTCGCCATGGTCGCTCTGCCGGGCTTCCCGCCCCTCCCGATCTCGATCAGCCGCTTCCTGCCGGACGGGATCGAGCTCACGATCCGCGGCGCCGGCCCTGCCACGAAGGCGATGTGCGCCCTGCAGCTCGGTGACCAGGTGGGCCTTCGCGGCCCGCTCGGCAACAACTGGCCGCTCGACCGCGCGGTCGGGCGCGACCTCGTCATCGTCACCGGCGGCATCGGCCTGGCGCCGCTCCGGCCGGTGCTCCACGCGATCGTCGCCGACCGTCGCCGGTTCGGGGACGTGAAGCTCTTCTACGGGGCCCGCACGCCGGCCGACCTGCTCTATCGCGATGAGCTGGACCGGTGGGCGAAACGCGACGGCATCGAGGTGAGCCTGACCGTGGACCGCGCCGGCCCGGACTGGGCAGGGCGGGTGGGCATCGTGACCCACCTGTTCGACCAGGCGGCCTGGGACGGCACCAACATGATCGCGTTCGTCTGCGGTCCGGAGCGGATGATGCAGGCGACTTCGACAACGCTCGCCGGCCGGGGCGTGTCCGCGTCCCGCATCCACGTGACGCTCGAGCGGCACATGGAGTGCGGGATCGGCCTGTGCGGCCACTGCCAGATGGGCAAGTACTTCGTCTGCCGTGACGGCCCGGTCTTCTCGATCGCGCAGCTCGGTGACACCTTCGGCCGGGAGGGCATCTGATGGCTCATGCCCCCGTCGCGGCACGTCCCCGCGTCGGCGTCGTCAAGTTCGCGTCGTGCGACGGTTGCCAGCTCACGCTCCTCGACCTCGAGGACGAGCTGCTGTCGGTCGTCGACCACTTCGACATCGTGGATTTCCCGGAGGCGACGTCGGCTCGCTCCGCGGGACCGTATGACGTCCTCTTCGTCGAAGGCTCCGTCTCGGAGCCGGCGCACCTGGAGCGGATCGTCGAGCTCCGGCGCCGGACACGCTTCCTCGTCACCATCGGCGCCTGCGCGACCGCGGGCGGCATCCAGGCGCTCCGCAACTGGGGCGACCACGATGCGTTCCGGGCGGGCGTCTACTCGAACCCGGAGTGGATCTCCTCGCTGGCCCGCTCCACGCCCATCTCCGAGCACGTGACCGTGGACGCGGAGCTGCGTGGCTGCCCGATCGATCCCCACCAGCTCGTGGAGCTCCTCACCGCGCTCACCACCGGCCGCCGCGCGCAGCTGCGGGACGAGTCCGTCTGCATGGAGTGCAAGCGGCGCGGTGTCGTCTGCGTCATGGTCAGCAAGGGAATCCCGTGCCTCGGCCAGGTCACCCAGACCGGCTGCGGCGCGATCTGCCCGCGCTTCGGACGCGGGTGCTACGGCTGCTTCGGCCCGCGCGAGCAGGCGAACGCGGCCGGACTCACGCGTCACCTCCAGATGGCCGGTGACCGGCCGCGCGAGGAGATCGGGCGGCTGTTCGCCGGGTTCACGGCGTACTCGGAGCCCTTCCGCAGCATGGTCACGGAGCTCGGCGGCGCGCGGACCGCGCGCGGCGCCACGACGACGGCAGCCGGGCCGGCGCCGCGGGGAGGAAAGGCATGAGCCGCGCGACGACCCCAGACAAGGTCGTGGACGAGCGCGTCTACGAGGTTCACGAGCTCACCCGGGTGGAGGGCGAAGGCTCCCTCCATCTCCGGGTCAAGGACGGCGAGGTGGTCGAGGCGCGCCTCGGGATCTTCGAGACGCCACGCTACTTCGAGCAGATCGTCGTGGGACGGACCCCCGACGAGGTCATCGACATCGTTGCCCGGATCTGCGGGATCTGCCCCGTCGCCTACCAGATGAGCGCGGCCCACGGGTTCGAGGATCTCTTCGGGGTCCGGATCGATCCGCAGACACGGGCGCTCCGGCGCCTCCTGTACTGCGGCGAGTGGATCGAGAGCCACGCGCTCCACATCTACTTCCTCCACGCGCCGGACTTCCTGGGCTACGAGAGCGGCATCACCATGGCGGCCGATCACCGGCCGCTGGTGGAGCAGGCCCTCAAGATGAAGAAGGCCGGCAACCGGCTCATCACGATCCTCGGCGGCCGGCCCATCCACCCGGTCAGCGTCCGGGTCGGTGGCTGGAGTCACGTCCCGCGGATCAGCGAGCTCAAGGAGCACCGGGCTGCCCTCGAGGAGGGCCTCGCGTTCGCCCAGGAGACGGTCAAGATCGTCTCGGGCTTCACGATGCCCGCGTTCGCGCGCGAACCCCGTCTCGTGAGCCTCCGCCACCCAGCCGAGTACCCGTTCAACGACGGGCGAATCGTCAGCTCGGACGGCGTGGACGTGGCCCCGTCCGGGTGGCGCGAGGCGTTCGAGGAGTTCCAGGTCCAGGGCACCAACGCGCTTCACGCGCGGTCCCTCGACGGCAAGGGCGCCTACCTGCTGGGACCCGCGGCGCGCGTCGTGCTGGCCGGCGAGCAGCTCCACCCGCTGGCCAAGGAAGCACTGGCCGCGTCCGGCTACGCGGACCTGATCCGGACCAACATCTACGCCTCCATCGTGGCGCGCGCCGTGGAGCTCGTCCATGCGTTCGCCGAGGCGATCGACATCATCGACGCCTACCGGGTGCCGTCCGAGCCGCTCGTCGCCTGGCAGAGCCGGCCCGGCGTCGCGGCCTGGGCGACCGAGGCGCCGCGCGGCCTCCTGTTCCATCGCTACGAGGTGGACGAGTCCGGCCGCATCCGGACCGCCCAGATCGTGCCCCCAACCAGCCAGAACCAGGCCGCCATCGAGGCGGACCTGATCGTCGCGGCGAAGCAGGTCCTGGACCTGCCACATGCCGAGGCCACGCTCCGGCTCGAGCAGATGATCCGGAGCTACGACCCGTGCATCAGCTGCGCCACGCATTTCCTCGATCTGCGGGTCGACGAGGTCTGAGCGGCGTCGCCACGACCACGCCACCCGTAACGCACCACGGAGCGTCCCCGATGACATCGCGCGTCCCGATCTTCGTGTGCGGCGAGCGCGCCCGCGGCGACGATGCCGCGGGCTTCGCCGCGGTCGACCTGCTCCCGCCCGGCCTCCGCGAGCGTGCGGAGGTCGTGCCGGTCGGCCAGCTTGACATCCTGTTCCTGATGGACCTGCCCGCCGATGCGCCCTGCGTGGTGGTCGACGCGGTTGCCGGCATTCGCGCCGGCGAGGTGTGGGTCCGCCCGCTCGCGGCGCTGGTGGACCGGGCCCGCGCGCTCCAGGCGTCGGGCCGGGCACCGGAGCCTCGCTCGTCCCACGAGCTCCCGCTGGAGCAGGTGCTCGCGCTCGCGGCGACGCTGCGCGACGCCCCGCCGGCCGGCACGTTCGTCGGGATCGGCGGGACCTGCTTCGACGTCGGAACGCCCCTGACCGCCCCGGTCGCGGCGGCGCTCCCCGCGTTCGCGGACGCCATCGCGGCGGCGATCGCCGCGTTCGCGGTCCGAGAGCCCCAGTCATGCTGAACGGGATGCCGCTATCGGCAACGGGCGGGGCGATGGGCGGCGCGTTCTTCCTCCCGCGGGCCAACCTCCAGGACCTGCTCGACCTCCTCCGCGAGGATGGCCGACGCCTGATCGGTCCCACGATCGCGGACGAGGCGATCGTCTACGACGAGATCACGTCCGTCGACGATCTGCCGCAGGGTTGGGGCGACGAGCAGGGGCCGGGCAGCTACCGCCTGGTCAAGCGCCGCGACGGCTTCACGTTCGGCTACGTCGTTGGCCCCACGAGCTGGAAGCGCTTCACCTTCCCGCCGGTCGTGCCGCTCACGGTCGCTTCCACGGTCGACGGAGAGGTCCGCTTCCGGCCGGCGGAGCCGGAGATCCCGAAGCTCGCCTTCCTCGGCGTTCGGGCCTGCGAGCTCGCGGCGCTCGGCGTCCAGGACCGCGTCTTCCTCGGGGGCCCCTTCATCGAGACGGACTACCAGCTGCGCCGACGCGCCACGCTGGTGGTGGCCGTGCAGTGCACGACCTCCGCGTCGACCTGCTTCTGTACGTCCATGGAGACCGGCCCCGAGGTGCGGGGCGGCCACGACCTCGCCCTCACCGAGATCCCCGCCGGCTTCGTCGTGGAGGCCGGCACGCCGACCGGCGCGGAGCTGCTGGCCCGGCTGCCGGTCAGCGCGGCCCGGCTCGACCAATCGGTCGCCGCGGTCCAGGCGGTCGCCGGCGTTCGCGCCGCGATCGGGAACCCGGTCCAGACCGCGGGCTTGCGCGACCGGCTCATGGCGAAGCTCGACTCGCCGCGCTGGACCGAGGTGGCCGAGCGCTGCATCACGTGCGGCAACTGCACCCTGGCCTGCCCCACCTGCTTCTGCATCAACGTGACCCGCCGGACCGACCTGACCGGCGCCGAGTCGATCAGCGAGCGCAGCTGGGACAGCTGCTTCAGCCCCGGCTTCGCGATCGTCGCCGGCGGGGACTTCCGGACGCGCTCGAAGGACCGCTACCGCCAGTGGCTCACCCACAAGTTCGCCTCCTGGTGGGACCAGTTCGGTCAGTCCGGCTGCGTCGGCTGCGGGCGCTGCATCACCTGGTGCCCGGTTGGCATCGACGTTCGCGAGGAGCTCGCCGCGATCGCACCCGCGGTCCCCGAGCCGCCCGGCCCGCCGAAGTTCGAGCCGGTGGCCGACGACCGACAGGCCTACGCCACCGCGCGGGTCACCCGGGTGCACGCCGAGACATCCGACACGACCACGATCCGCCTGGCGGGGCTCGACGCCGTCCATGCCGGTGGCAAGCCGGGCCAGTTCGGGATGGTCTCGCTGCCGGCGTTCCCACCCGCGGCGATCTCGATCAGCCGCTTCCTGGCGCCCGACGGGCTGGAGCTGACGATCCGGGCGGCCGGGCCGGCGACCAGCGCGATCACCGCGTTGCAGCCGGGGGAGACGGTCGGCTTCCGCGGCCCGGTGGGAATCGGCTGGCCCGTCGCTGCAGCGTACGGCAAGGACGTCGTGGTCGTGACCGGCGGCACGGGCCTCGCCCCGCTCCGGCCCTTGGTGGACGCGCTCCTCGCCGAGCGGGAACGCTTCGGCCAGGTGCGCCTCTACTACGGGGCCCGGACCCGCGAGGACATGCTCTTCCGCGACGAGCTGGAGGACTGGGACCAGGGCGACGCGATCGACGTCACGTGCCGCTGGCTCAGGCGCCACCAGGGCCCGGGCGGGCCGTACGCGGGCGCGGGCCGTTCCACGGTCAGCGCCATCCACCAGGCATCGTGGGACGGGTCCCAGGCCGTGGCGTTCGTCTGTGGCCCCGAGCGGATGATGGAGGCGACCACGATCGCCCTGGCCGGGCACGGCGTGACCCGCGACCGGATCTACGTGACGCTGGAGCGTCACATGGAGTGCGGCCTGGGCTTCTGCGGACACTGCCAGATGGGCCGCTTCTTCATCTGCAAGGATGGGCCGGTCTTCCAGCTCAGCGAGCTCGGCGACCTGTTCGGCCGCGAAGGGATCTAGGGACGAGGAGAAGACCGATGCGGATCCTGATCACCGGCGCCGCGGGCTTCATCTGCGGCCACCTGATCCCCGAGCTGCTGGCCGCGAACCACGATGTCATCGGTGTCGACGACCTGGGTCGCTACGGCGCGACGGTCCACCCGTACGACACGCACCCACGCTACAAGTTCGTCCACGGCGACGTTCGCGACACCGAGCTGATGCGCGAGCTGGCGATGGAGGCCGACCAGATCGTGGCGACGGCCGGCCTGGTGGCCCGGTCGGCCTCGCTCCACCAGCTCGCCTATGACCTGCTCGCGGAGAACGAGCGCATCCTCGCCTCGACCTTCGACGCGGCGATCGACGCCTATCTCGACGGACACCTCGAGCGGATCGTCGTGCTGAGCAGCACGATGGTCTACGAGTCGGCCACCATGTTCCCCACGCCGGAGGGCGCCCAGCGGACGTCGCCCCCGCCGGTCTCGACCTACGGGTTCCAGAAGCTTGCCTCGGAGTACTTCGCGCTCGGCGCCTGGGAGCAGTACCGGCTGCCGTACACGATCCTGCGGCCGTCGTCGCCGGTCGGGGTCGGCGAGCGGCGCCTCCTGCGCCTGCCCGGCGAGGAGCCGCAGGGGAAGCTGGCCACCAACCACGTCATCCCGGACCTCGCGATCAAGATCCTCTCCGGCCAGGACCCCGTCCACATCTACGGCGAGGGGAACCAGATCCGCAGCTTCATCGCGGTCCGCGACCTGGCCCGTGGCATCCGCCTGGCCATCGAGTCACCTGACGCCGTCAACAACGACTTCAACCTCTGCCGCGGGAAGGGAATCACGATCCTCGCGCTCGCGGAGAGGATCTGGCAGAAGCTGCGGCCCGGCGACGAGTTTCACTACGTGTCGGACACCCCGTACCCGTACGACGTCCCGAACCGCGTCCCCGACGTGCGCAAGGCGAAGGCGATCCTGGACTTCGAGGCGACGACGCCGCTCGACACGATGCTCGACGAGGTGATTGCCTGGGTCCGGGACGAGATGGACGCGGGCGTCCTGACGCCGAAGACGCGCGCCTGACTTCGGCCGCGCGCGGACCGAGGGCGGGTCAGCTCGGGTAGATCGTCCCGATCGTCGTGCTGTCCACCCAGGCCGGCTCGACGAGGAGGAGCTTCGGGACGGTCTTGCCGGCGACCAGGTCGAGCATGGCGGGAACGATGGTGGCCCCGAACCGCTCCGGGAAGTACGCCGCATCCCCCAGGTAGTGCTCGTCGGTCCGGATCAGATCCCGGACCCGCGGCTCCGCGCCCTGCCCGCTGACCCAGACATCCGACTCGCGGCCCGCCGCCTTCGCCGCGTCGAGCGCGCCGAGCGCGCCGTCGTCGTTCATCGCGACGACGATGATCCGGCTCTTCCCGGGGAGCGAACCGAGGAGCGCGGCCACGGCGTCGCGGGCCGTGTCCTCGCGGTCGGCGGATGCGCCAATCTGCTCGTTCGTGATCGGCCCCGGGCAGGCGGTCATGAAGCCCTGCCGGTAGCCTTCCATCCGTTGCTGGCTCAGGTCGGGGACGCTCGAGGACTCGAGCGAGACGTAGGCGTCGTACGTGCACGACCAATGGGCCTTGACCCATGCGCCGACGGCGGCGCCCGCGATCTGGCCGGCTCGCAGGTCGTCGGCCCGCACGAGCGTGGCGGCGCAGGGATCCTCGGCGAGCTCAACGGCGAGCACGGGCAGGCCCGTCGGCACCTCCGCGCAGACGTCCGCGGGCAGCTTGAGCGAACCCTGGAACTGGATCAGGCCCTTGATGCCCGCCCCGGTCAGCTGCTTCATGCAGTCGTCGACCTTGGACGGGTCGAGGTTGGCATCACACGTGACGAGATCGACGCCTGCCGTCGCCGCCTGGGCGCGGATGCCATCGCTGATCGCCTTCACGTACGGCACGATGTCCCCGTACGAGAGGTAGCCCAGCTTGACGTTCGCGCCGCTCCCGGCCGTCGCCCCGCTGTACGGGTTGGCCGACGGCACGGGGGTCGGACCCAGGGTGGGCGTCGGGGACGGGGCCGCGGTGTCGCCCGTCGCGCAGGCGGCGACGGTCAGGACGATGATCGCGGCGAGCGCGACCAGGCGGGCGGGACGCGGGATGCGGACGGGCACGAAGTTCCTCCGGGGCGACTGGGTCAGCGTGTGTGGCCGCGGCCCACGCGGGATGGGGCGGTGCGACCTGCGGCCAGCCCGAAGGATACTCGCGTCCCGGCTGCGACACGGGGCCGAGACACGGGGCCGCGCGACCGGACCGCGTCCGAGCCGCGTCCGAGCCGCCGGCGAACGTCCACTAGCGCCCACCGCCAGGTCGCGCGGGCGCTTCGCGGGGCATGCTCGCGAACCCGCGCGGATCCAGCCTGCCGAGCGCCTCGTTCGCCGGAGCCAGGCGCGCATGGAGCTCCTCGTACACGCCGAAGACCTGGTCGTACGCGGCGACCGCGTCGGGGTTTGGCGTGATCCGCTCGGCAACCCGGACCATCGCCTCGATGCCGGCCCGCAGGTCGCGGTGCGCGCCCACGCCGACGGCCGCCAGGATCGCGGCGCCGACGAGCGATGCTTCCGTGACCTCGGGGACCGCGACCTCCACCCCGAGCACGTCGGCCTTGATGCCGTTCCAGAGCCGGCTGGCAGCCGTTCCGCCGGTGACCCGCAGCTCAGTGAACGGGAGGCCGGCATCGCCCACCGGCCGCGCCACGTGGCGAATCGCGAAGGCGGCCGCTTCGAGGACGGCGCGGGCCAGGTGCCCACGGCCCGTGTGGAGCGTCAGGCCCACGAACGCTCCGCGAGCCGACGGGTCGTGGAGCGGCCAGCGCTCGCCCGCCAGGTACGGGAGGAACACGAGGCCCCCGGACCCGGCTGGGATCGGCGCGGCCTCGTCGAGCAACGTGGCCAGCGGCACGACCCCGCCCAGCGCGTCGGCCACGAACCACTCGAGGGCCTTGCCGGTGCCGGCCATGGCGCCACCGACGTACCAGAGGCCGGGCAGCGGCGCGGCCCCGGTCCAGAGCGACGGGACCGGGACCGGCGTCGCCACGTAGAGCCCGAAGCCGCCCGACGTCCCACCCGTGTCGATGGCCTGGCCGGCGGCCGTGAGGCCGGCCCCGAGGAACGTGGCGATGGCGTCGTTGACCCCGGCCACCACGGGCAACCCGGACGGCAGGCCGAGCTCGACCGCCGCGCCGGGAAGCAGCCCGCCCAGGATGGAACCCGCGTGCACGCCCGGCGGGGCGCTCCGCGCGTCGAGTCCTGCCCGGCGCGCGTCGTCCTCCGAGACGGTGTCGGCGGGGTCATGCAGCGCCGCGGCAGCCACCCCGGTGAGCCTGAGCCCGATGTGATCCCACGCGGACAGGAACCAGGCCGCCCGGGAGGCGGTCTCCGCTGATGCCGACGCGAGCCGGCGCGCCGATCCGAGGAGCGTCACGCTCCAGCCGTGACGCCCCAGCGCTGCCGCGACCATCTCGGTCTCCGCGCCGGATCGCCGGTCGAGCCAGGTGACCGCCGGACCGACGGCTCGTCCATCCGTGCCGGTCGGCACCAGGGTCGGCCCCTGCCCGACGCAGCAGACCGCGACCGGCTGCAGCGGGCCCTCGGCGGCTGCCTGGGCCAGCGCGATCGCGGCCGCCTGGCAGAGCGCGCTCCACCATGCATCGGGGTCCTGCTCCGCCCGTCCCGGCTCGCCGTCGAGCAGGAGCGGATACGGCGCCCGGGCGTCGCCGCGCAACCTCCCGTCGAGGGAGACCACGCCGGCCTTGGCGGCGGACGTCCCGAGGTCCAGGGCAAGGACGGCGCGCGGGTCTGGGATGGTCACGGCGGGCAATGGTACGGGTCGCGACGCCGACGCGCCGTCGAGGTCCGCCGGGCGAGACCCGGCGGCCAGGCGAGACCCGGCGGCCGGCCTGATCTCCGGTGGCCGCGGCGCCGAAAGCGCCTGCCCATCATTGCGGGCCTGGCAGCGCTGGCCCATCAACGCGCGCCCGTCAGCGCGCGCCGTCTCCGCGACCCACCAGCCACCAGGCCGCCGGGAAGATGATCCCGGCAACGGCCAGCTTGACGACGTCGCCCACCAGGAACGGGTACACGCCCTTGGCCAGCCCGGTCGTCAGGTCGAAGCCCGCGGCGACCATCAGCCAGGGCACGCCCACGAGGTAGATCACGACGTTGCCGAGCAGCATCGCGACCACCGCGCCCCCGACGTGCCGGTCCCAGCCCAGCTCGGCCAGGCGACCCACGATCGCCGCGGCCAGCACGAAGCCCAGCAGGTAGCCTCCCGTGGCGCCCAGTGCCCAATGGCCGGCATCCCGCCCGATGATCGTGTGGAGACCGGATGCTCCCCCGGCATAGACCGGGAGCGCCAGCCCCAGGACGAGGTACAGCCCCGCCGACATGAGCCCGCGGCGGAAGCCCAGCGCGCCGCCGACGAGGAGCACGCCGAACGTCTGGGCCGTGATCGGCACGGGCGAGACGGGCAGGGTGACCCGGACGTCGCCCGGCAGCGTGAACGTCTGGCCGTGGAGGACGATCGCAATGTTGGCCGTGAGGGCGATGAGGACGGCGCCGATCACGATCAGGGCCGCGTGACGTGCCCGCTCGCTGATCCGCTCGCCGATCGCGATCGGGACGAGGAAATCCCCGATCGTGATCCCGCGCTCACCCGCCGGCAACCGGTTGAGGCGGGGGGCCGCGAGTGTCATCTGCCCCTCCACGCATCGGCCAGGACGACCGATTGGGCCGAGTCTAGCAGAGGGCCGCCGGCTTCCCGGCACGGCAATCTCGCCACAGCGGCGGCACCGACCCCGGGATGGCTGGAGGCGAAACTCGCCCGACGGTCGCCTACTCGTGCGCCAGGGCGCGAACCATCTCGATCCGGGCGGCCAGGTGGGCCGGCCAGGCCGAGGCGACGACCGCCAGCCCCACGCCGCCGACGAGGGCAAGGCCGATCGTCCACCAGCCTGGATCGTACGCGACGCCGATACCGGGTCCCAGCGCGGCCAGGATGACGCCCGCGGCCACCCCCGCGACGACCCCGATGATCGCGCCGACCGCCCCGAGGACGGCCGCCTCCAGCATCACCAACCGGCGCGCCTGGCGCCTGGTCAGACCGGCCGCCCGCAGGAAGCCGATCTCGCGGACGCGCTCCAGGACGTTCATCGAGAGCGTGTTGACGATCCCCAACCCTGCGACGATCAACGCGACCAGGGCCAGGGCGGTCAACAGCGCGAAGAGGCGGTCCACCGACGCCCCGATGCTCCCCTCGACCGCCTGCAGGGGCGCCAGCTCCAACGCGTCCGCGCGCGCGAGCGGCTCGAGGGCGGCTGCCGCGGCCGCCGCCTGGCCGGGCACGTAGCGGACGGCGAAGTACTGCGCGCCCAGCGCGCCCAGGCGCTGGGTCGCGTCCGGCCAGCCGACGAGCACCGACTCGCCCGAGGTCCCCGGGATCGTGCGGGAGGCGATCCCGACGACGCGGAGCGCGATGGTCTGGCGACCGGCGAGCACCTGGAGCAACCCGCCAAGCGGGATGCCCAGGCGATCCGAGATGGAGGCGGGCAGGATCACCGACCCGCCCGCGTCGAGCGCCGGAAGCGCGGTCGCCCGGTCCCCCGCCGTGAGCTCCAGCCGACCGTCGGAGAGCAGGTCCGCGCCCACGACGGCGGCCGCGTCCAGCCGCTGGCCGCCCACGGCAACCGCGAAGAGCCCGATCGGGCTGAGCCGCGCCACGCCCGGCACGGCGGCGAGGTCGGTCAGCTGGGGCTCGTCGAGGGAGACGGGACGGACCGCCGTGAGCAGCGCGTCGCCCGGGACCACGTCCGTCAGCCACGCGATGGCAGCCTGCCGGGTGGTTGCCGCGACTCCGCCCAGCGCCACGAGGACCGCGAGCGCCACGGCAAGGCCGCCGACCGTCAGCGCGGTCCTGCTCCGGTCACGCGTGAGCGCGCTGCGGTTCAGACGCTCCTCCGCGGGCAGGAACGGCCGCGCGATGGCCCCGACCAGGCCGCCCAACGGGCCGACCAGGAAGGGGCTGGCCAGCGCCACGCCGAGCATGAGCGCGAACACGCCGAGCGGCCGGAGGATCCCGGTGCTCCCGGTGGCCGTGCTGGGCCAGAGCGCGATCCCGGCGACCCCGACGACGGCGAAGACGAGCGTCAGCCAGCGGATCCGGGCACGGAGGACGGTCGTCTGGTCCAGCCGGGCGGTGAGCGCCGCGACCGGCGAGATCCGGGCGGCGCGAAGGGCAGGCTCCAGCGCGGCGGCGACCGTCACGCCGAAGCCGAGCAACGCACCCAGGAGCAGCCCCCCGGGCGGGATCACGAGCTCCCGGAGCGCCAGCGTGCCCCCTCCCGGCGACAGCAACGATGTGACCGCGGCGGCCAGCCCGACGCCGGCCGCCACCCCCAGGGCGACCCCAACGACACCGAGATGCAGCGCGGAGATCAGCACCAGCAGCGTCACCTGGCGTCGCGTCATGCCTGCGGCGCGCAGGAGCCCGACGTCGCGGGCGCGTTCCGCGACCGTCATCGCCAGCGTGTTGAAGATGAGGAACGCTCCCCCGAACAGCGCGAGGGCCGCCACGAGCGCGATCGTGATCCGGAAGTCCGCGGTGGCTGCCCGCAGCCGGGCGACCAGCTCGTCCGGTGTCGTCAGGGTGTACGGCTCCACGGAGAGCCGGCGTTCGAGCGCCGCCGTCACGGAGGCGACACCGCTTCCCCGGACCAGACCAAGGTCCACCAGGTCGACGGAGTCCGTGCTGAACAGGGCCTGGGCGGCCTGGAGCGGCACGACGATGCTGCGGCCGGCCGGGTCGGGGTCGTCGGGAACCGGAGCGAGGATCCCGGACACCTGGAACGTCCGGGGGCCCGATTCCGCGGACCCGTTGAGCGTGATCGTGCCGCCCACGACGAGCCCGTTCGCCCTGGCGAGCGCATCCGAGACCAGGGCGACGTTGCCTCCGTCCGCGGGCAGCGGCGAGCCGCGGGCAAGCGGCCGGTCATGGAGCGCGGCGTCCGGCTCCGGATCCACGCCGATCACGGTCACGGGCACGGGCAGGCCGGACGTGGCCAGCGGATCTGGGGCCGGATACGTCCGCTGATCCAGCTCGGGCGCCACGACCGCCACGCCCGGCGTCGTGGTCATGGCAGCCACCGAGGCCGGCGACAGACCGCTCTCGAGGAACGCCGCGACCCGAAGGTCGGCGCGGCCCAGCTGGTCATGGGCGCTCTGCTCCGCGGCCGCGTCGAGACCCGCGTTCAGGACGAGGGCCGCGACCAGCACCCCGACACCCAGGGCGATCCCGACGACGGTGAGGATGCTGCGCAGCGGCCGCGCGACCAGCGTTCTTCGGGCGAGCGCGTTGAGCGCGCGCACGCGCCTAGAGACCCAGGCCGGCGAGCCGCGCGATCAGCGGAGCGGCTCCGTGGTCCTCGCGACGGCCCAGTCGGATCTCGTCGCGGATCGACCCGTCGTGCAGCACGAAGACGCGGTCCGCGTAGGCCGCCGCCTTCGCGTCGTGGGTGACGAGCACCACGGTCTGGCCTCCCTCGTGGCACGAGCGCCAGAGGCGGTCCAGGATCTCCGTCCCCGTGGCGAAGTCCAGGTTTCCGGTCGGCTCGTCCGCGAGGAGGAGCGCGGGCCGCCGGACGAGCGCGCGCGCGAGAGCGACGCGCTGCTGTTCGCCTGCCGACAGCTGGTCGGGGCGGTTGCGCTCCTTGCCCGCGAGGTCGACCGACGCAAGCGCGGCGCGGATCGCAGCGGCCTGATCGCCGTGGCGGGAATCCTCGCCCGCGATCGTGAAGGGGAGTGCCACGTTCTCCCAGACGCTCAGGAGCGGGAGCAGGTTGAAGAACTGGAAGACGAAGCCCGTCTTCTCGCGGCGCAGCTTCGTCGCCGCATCGTCGGACAGGCGGCTGATGAGCGCGCCGTCGAGCACGACATCGCCGGAGGTCGGCTGGTCCAGCCCCCCCAGCAGGTGGAGCAGCGTGCTCTTGCCGGAACCCGACGGTCCCATGAACGCGACGAGCTCACCGGGCTCCACCGCCAGCGACACGCCGCGCACGGCTTCGACGTCGCCGGCACCGAGCCGGTAGCGCTTCGTGACGTCGCGCGCCTCGAGGATCGGCGACATCAGCGCGACGCCGTGGCGCGGGGGCTGCTTGTCATGGCCGCGAGTGTAGCGGAGCCGACCTTTGCTCAGCGGCCCGGCTGGCCCGGCTCAGGAGCCGAAGATCAGGGCGAGCAGGCTCTCCAGCAGT
>CAZKXK010000006.1:0-6964 GCA_964556585.1 uncultured Anaerolineaceae bacterium | reverse complement strand
CCCGGCTGGCCCGGCTCAGGAGCCGAAGATCAGGGCGAGCAGGCTCTCCAGCAGTCCACCCGCCTGGCCCGGCGCCGGCACGGGGTCGAGGACCCGGAGCGACACGCCAGCCGGCAGCGTCCCGGGCACCACCGGGCTCGGGGTCGGCGTTGGCGTCGCGGTCGGCGTTGGCGTGAGGGTCGGGGTCGGGGTGGCTATCGGCGTCGGAGTTGGGGCTGGCGTGGGGGTCGGCGTCGGAGTCGGCGTCGGGGTCGGTCGTGGCGTAGCGGTGGGCGTGGCGTTCGGAGCCGCGGTTCGCGCGGGGGTCCGCGCGGGCGTCGCGGCCGGCGTGGGCTTCTCGGTCGGAGCAGGCGTCGCGGCCGGCGTGGGCCGCGCCGTGGGTGCGGGGGTCGGCTTGGGCGTGGGCTTCGCGGTGGGCGTGGGAGCCGACCCGCAGCCCTTCGTGTTGGCGAACAGGACCGTGTAGAACTTCCGTCCGTCGGCGAGCTTGAAGGCCCCGATCCCGGCGACATTCCAGGCAGGACCCATGATGTTCTGGCGGTGCTCGGGGGAGTTCATGAAGTCGTTCTGCACGACGTCCGTGGCCTGATCGTCCGGGTAGTTGTTCCAGCCGATGTTCTCTCCGGCCAGCTGGTAGCAGTAACCCTTCTGGTCCATCACGTCGAAGACCATCTCGCCGGTGGGCGGGATGTTGTGGCTGAAGTAGTCGCGCGTCGCCATGTCCTGGGAACGCCAGCGGGCGATCCCGGCGAGCGTCGCGTCCCAGCGCAGCGTCGGCAGGCCGGCGCTGGCGCGGGCCTGGTTGGTCAACGTGAAGAGCTGCTGCTCGGCCGTGGCGGAGAACGAGTTGTCGCTCCAGCCAAGGGCCCGCCCGGGCAGGGCCAGGAGTCCGGCGCCCGTCGCGACGAGCGCGATGACGAGCATGAGCGCGAGGTGGGCAGGGGCGGCGGGCTTGGGGATGACGGTGGTTCGCATGGCGTGAGGCAACCGTAGGCCGGCGCCCGTCGCGGGTCAGCGGTGCGATGGTCCCGCCGGCGCGCGGCGGTAGTCCTGTCCGGACCCCGATGGCCCGGACGACGAGGCGGACCAGGCCGAGGCGTCCCGATCGGGCGCGAACGACCGCCTCCGGCGCGGCCGATTCCGACGCACCGGCGATGGGTATCCTTCCCCGCATGGATGCCGGATTCGTCGCGCTCTTCCGCCACCACGCGTGGGCATCGGATCGACTGTTCGCCGCCTGCGAGGGACTTCCCGCCGACCAGCTGGAGTTCGTCGTCCAGGGAACGTTCGGCGGCCTGGGCGCAACGCTGCGCCACCTGGTCGAGGCCGAGGAGCGGTACGTGCGGGGCCTGCGTGGCGAGACTGCCCCGGGCCCGGACTCGGCCGGCGGCACGGACCGGCCGGTGCCACCGGAGGCCCTGGCGCCGTCCGTCCGCGTCCTGCGGCGACGAGCGGCGGTGTCGGCGGGCGCGCTCATCGACCTCGCCGGGGTCATGACCCCCGACGCCGTTGTGACCGCAAGCCGGCGGGGCAAGCCGGCAACGATCCCCGCGATCACGTTCTTCATCCAGGCGCTCGACCACGGCTGCGAGCACCGTACGCAGGTGCGGCACGTGCTGACGATTCTCGGCTACGACCCGCCCGACATCGACGGCTGGACCTACGATGAGGAGGAGCTGGGGCCCGTCCCGGGCTGACGCCGAGGCTCCGTCGTCGGAACCGGTTGGATGGCCGCGCGGCCGCCATGTCCGCTCACGACCACGGGCGGGAGGGCCTGCCGGGCGCTCCCCGACCGGTGACTCGCGTATACTCCGCGGGTCCCGCGCGCCGGCCCACGGCCGTGCCGCGCGCGGCGATCGCGGTGGCCTTAGCTCAATCGGTAGAGCATCGGATTGTGGCTCCGAAGGTTGCGGGTTCAAGCCCCGTAGGCCACCCCATTTCTCCTCCTGGTGACCGGCACGGAGCGGCGCTGAGCGGCATCAAGTGGCACCAAGATTGCTGCAGAGATTGCTACACGGCTCGCCGTCGAGCACCGGAGCCCCCGCCGCCGCGTCCGGAAGGGAGCCGATGACGCGGAGCGGCCGTCCGTGTCGCGTCTCGGGTAGGCCGTGCGCCCATCCCCGTGCCACGCTAGGAGACGATCAGGGCGAGATCCCGTTGGGTCCCGGGAGGATGGGCGTGACCTGCACGGCGCCTTCGCATGCTTCCAGAGCGACCAGTGCCGTACCGAACTGGCCGGTGCCGGGCAAGACGACCCGGACGCTCGCCGACGTCGGACACGCGTTCGCATATGGCTCATCGGCGGTAGGCCCGGATGGGTTGTCCGTGTAATACACCTCGAACGACGCGTAGCCATGCGGAGACAGCGCGACGAGGTGCGGGATGATCGGCCCGAGTAGGTTCACCGCCACGATGGCATGGGACGTGTGCGTCGAGAGCAGCCGCCCAGTCCCAGAGACGAGCCGGAGACCCGGATAGCCCAGCAGCGTGCAGCCCGAGGCGGCGAGGTTCTGAAGCCTGATCAGGACATCCACGCTGCCAGCCGCGGCGCCACGCATGACCCCGCTCATGTGCAGTTGATCGGTGGAGCACGTCGGCCACCGCGATGCCGCGGACGGCGCCGCCGGATAGATGCGGAGCGTCGCCGTCGCGGCCGAGAGGTCGACGGGTATGGTTGGATCGCAGCCGGAGACCGCGGTCACCTTGATCGCGAAGTCTCCGCCGTGGCGGTAGGCATGGACGACGCGGAGCAGGGCGGTGCATGAACCCGTCGCCGTGGTCGAAGAGCCGTCGCCGAAGTCAACGGTCGCCGACGCCATATACAGCCGAGCCGGTCCACCCGTCACCGAGGTCGTGGCCGAGATTGCGATCAGGTCGCCGGGGAACGCCGGACTCGGGGTCACGTAGAGGTACACGGGCTCTGCCGAGGGAGGCCCGGCTGACGCAGGCGCTGGAGTGGGCGACACGGCAACTTCGGGTGACGAAGCCGCGCTGGCTGATGGCGTCGGCGAGGCTGGAGGTTCGGGCGACACCGAGATGACAGCCGAGGGGCCCGCCGAGCCCGTCGGAGACGTGACGGTGTTCGAACACGCCGACAGGATGAGCGCGAGGCCCACCAGCAGCGTCCCGGCGGTCGCCCGCGGCATCTCGTACCCCCAGTCGTTCGGCCACCCGCGCTGTCTCTGAGACGCCCCGCACATGGTCGATTGTGCTGTCGTGGCGCCGCGCGCGGCCACGGCGCGACCGTGCCAACATCACGGTTCACCGGAGGCGCTAGGAAGAGATGATGCAACAACAGGGTCAGAGCCCGATCCTCATCGAGATGGAGGCCCAGAACATCGAGGAAGAACGCCGTGCTGCAGAACGCCGCGCCCCAGAACGCGAGGCGCTCGCGCAGCCGTCGGCGTCAGCCGAGCGGCGCCCGCACATGCTCGACCCGATCCGGCGGCTCCTCCGTGCCATGCGAAGGGAAGACCGCTGACGGACCATCTCAGCCGACCCGGTACTCCACGGTCACCGACACGCTCAGGGTCTGCTGGTAGACGGGCGGGAGGCAGACGGGCTGCGGCAGCGTCGACTGGCCGGTCGCCATCGGCCCGCTCCCAGGCACGGCGACGACGCAGGGCGGTGTCACCGCTCCGTTCGTGACCATGGGCGCAACCCCGTAGCTCGGTGAGACCGACGCGCTCACGGACAGCACGCCGCTGATCGTCAGCCCGGTGTCCGCGGCGATGGCGTCGGCCTGCGCCTTGGCATCGGCCAGCGCGGCCGCGATGGCGCTCTTCTGGGCAGAAGCCTGGCCGGAGCCGTCACTCTTGAGGTCGGCCTGCCCGACCCCCGTGACGACGATGGTGTGATCGGGCGCCACACCGGGAGAGCCCCCCACGTACGGGTAGGCGATGGCCGAGCCCGCCGATGTGACGGTGCCACCGCCCGTGGTGACCGGCGAGAGCGCAGCTGGAGCCCCATCGGCGGTGCCGCTGTCGACCGCGGGAGTTGGCGCCGCCGAGGGCGCGGCAGCGTCCGCCCGGCCCGGCTGGTTCAGGCCCGCACCGACGAGCAGACCGGCGGCAAGGCCAAAAGCGACTCCGAGCCCGAGAATCCGCGAGGGGGTGAACATGGCTGGTCTCCTGTTCGCGTAGGCCGGGAAGCGGCTCTCGTCACCCCGCCGACGCGCCTCGATGCTGTGCGGTTCCCGGCCAGCCGTGTCGCGGGCTTCAAAGGGTTCAGGCGAGCCGCTTGATCATCGAGACGTCGGTCTCCGAGTAGCCGACCGCCCGGTAGAGATGGCGGGCAACGTCGTTGTCGCCGAACACGTGGAGCTTGATCGCGTCATATCCGAGCGTTGGCACCAGCGCTTCGAGGGCTTCCAGCGCGGCCCGCCCGTAGCCCCGGCCTCGATGCTCCGGGTCGACGACGATGTCCCAGAGGAACGCGGCGCCCCGTCCGGCCTCGGAATCCGGGGCGAACCAGACGGCGCCGACCGTCACGCCGGCCTCGTTGACGATCGACCGGAACTCGTGCCCCGCGGTGGCCTGCCCGTCGGGGACCAGGCGGGCGAACAGGGACGTGGCCCGCGCCTCGGCATCCTCGGCGGGCCATGCTCCGACACGGACCATGTCGCTCGCGTATGCCCGGATGGAGGCGGCGCGCCAGGCGTCCCAGACGTCCGCCGGCATCGGTCGCAGCGTGACCATGCGGGAACGATACGATCCGCGTTCCCGGGGAGCTGCCGCCTGCGTCGACGCCGCGTGCGGTGCGCCGCTCATGGACCGATCGCGCCGATCGCGCCCAGGCTGGCCGCCGGCGACAGCTCCCCGAGGTTCAGGGCGCCTGGATGGTGATCGTGACGTGCGTGCCCAGGATGCTGATGGACGAGAAGCCGCCAGCGTCATTTCCGCCGAAGAGGATCGAGGCGATCTCCTTCCCGTTGGACACCTCCTCCTGCTCGTGGCTGATCGTGTAGCCGTGCGCCGGCAGGACACTGAGGAAGAAGGGATACGTTGTCATCGGGTCGCCGGTGGTCGTCGCATCGCAGGTGATCGCGCCGGAGGAATCCGTCGTCGTCTCCCCGGTGCAATCGAGGCCCGCTGGGAGCGGGAATGACGCGCCCAGGGTGCCGCCGATCGGAGGGATGCTCACCGCGGCGGTGGGGGCGGCAGAGCCCGCATCGGACGCCGCGATCGGCGGGGCGGTGAGAGTGGGCGTGGTGGGGCCGCTGCCGTAGATCTTGTTGCACAGCGTGCCGTACGCCTGCGCAATCTGGGTGGCCGCGGCATCCGGGATGGCAGCCACTGGATAGTCCATCTTGCCGGCGAGGTGGGCGGAGCCGACCGTCGTGATCTTGCAGGTGACGTCGCCCTTGTTCGAGACGAAGTCCGGGTCGTTCGGGTAATGCTCGGCCTGGTCCCCGACGCCGCTGAACATGGTCTTGGGGCCGGGCCCCGATGCGACGGTCCAGCTGTCGAGGGCGTCCTGGCCCGTCGTGACCCAGACATCGAGCGATGTGTTGACCCCGCCGGGGCTGTCATTCGCGGCCCATTCACAGGTGCCAGGAATGGGTTGCGGCAGCTGCGTCACGACCGGGACGCTGAAGAACGGCTGGACGTCGGCCTTCGTCAGCAGTGCGCATGGATCGAGTGGCCCGGATGAGGCGCCGGCCGCCGTGACCGTCGCGCCGGGCGATGCGGTGTCGACGACCCCGGGACCCTGGCTGAGGTCGGGCACGTTGCTCGAGCCGGTGCCGACCGCCGATGTCGAGCAGGCTGCCGCCAGGAGAGGCACGGCAATGAGGGCCCCAATAAGGGCCCACCCTGACGTTTGGGTTCGAATCCTGAACATCCGATTCCTCGCTTTCGGTCGAAGGCCGGCACGTCGAGCCCAGCGGCGCGATCGCTTGCTCGCAGTCGACCACACGCCGATCGCAGGACGATCGCAGAACCCCCGCACCGGCACCGACCGGCACCAACGCCTGCCACGCCAGGTACCAACAGCGCCGTCCACGGGGCGGCGTCGGGACTATCGTCCGTAGCGGCACCTCCGCCGATGGCGGGCGGATCTGGAGTGCAACATGGACCTCGAGGCCCAGTTCTGCGAGCGCTGCGGGCGAGACAGCAGCGAGTTCGCGTCGGCTCACCTGGCGTTTCACGACTGCCCGAGCTGCGGCGTCACCTGTTGTTCCGACTGCTGGAACCTTGTCGAGGCCGCCTGCCTGCGCTGCGCCCCGTTCCGGCTCCCCGACGGGCCGAATCCCGGGCCAGCTGCCTTGATGCCCGGACGCCTCGTCGCCGCGTCGCCAACCGCGGAGACTCCGTCCGCCAGCGTGTCCACGGTCGGGCGCCGGGGGACCACCCCGGCTCCGCAGGTACGGCGCGCGCCACCGGGTCCCCGCTGGGCCCAGGGTTCTGCCGCGGCGCCCGGCGAGCACGCCGACGCGCCGGCGCTCGCGGGTCACGCGGCTGTCGGAGTCGCGCCACCCATCGCGACTGCGGAGCCGGTCGCCGGCGTCATCTCGGTTCGCGGGGCGTCACGCGGTCGCGGGCGCGCGGGACGCGTCGGGATCGCGGCCTTGGGAGCGTGGGTTGTCGTGGCGGCCCTGGCGGTCGCAGCGTTCGGCGCAACGCCGAGCCGGGCCCCGGCACCGGTCGACACGCCCGCGATGACGGTCGCGCCGTCCGCCGAAGTCCCGGCGAGCGCCGCGACTGCCGCCGGTGCAGCGACGAAGGCGCCCGAACGCTCCGCGACGGCGCCAGGAGGCCCATCGTCATGGGGTATCCCCCCGGGGCAGGGAGGGTCTGCCAACGGGGTCCCGCGAGCAGCCGTGACACCGCCGCCCGGGAGCGTCACCGTGACCGCGGCACCGCCGTCGCCATCCCTGGGCACTGCGCCGTCCTCGTCGCCGGGCGGCACCCCGCCGCCCACCTCCACGCTAACGCCGGCTCCACCGTGGTGGCCACGTCCGACG